>CADCQU010000022.1 GCA_902803635.1 uncultured Lachnospiraceae bacterium
AAGCGCGTGGAGGCGGAGACGACAAAGCGCGTGGAGGCGGAGACGACGAAGCGCGTGGAGGCCGAGACGACGAAGCGGGTAGAGGCGGAGACGACGAAGCGCGTGGAGGCCGAGACGACAAAGCGCGTGAGCTGGACGACGAAGGCGGCCAGTGTCCTTCGCTGGCATAAGATGGGGCTTTCGCCGGATGCCATCGCGCAGGGGGAGGAACTGACGATGGAACAGGTGCAAGGGATCCTTGGACTGCAGCAGATGTAAACCTTCCTTCGAGGGACATTTCTTTGGTTGCCGGAAGCATGTGTAGTTCATGAATAATTACGAGGCTCTGTAAATAGGGTAGAGGAAGGCGAACGCCGAACCTCTACCCTTCCTCGCGGGCCGCATGCTGCCGAAGGCAGCTAAAATTCCTTGCGTGGCTTTGTGAATAATGACAACCGCCAATCAACATAGCTCCCCGCTGCCCGGAATGCCTTCTTTTACACCCCCAGCGTATTCATCTACAATACGGGACGTACTCGCCCGTATCCACCTGTTCGATCAGTGTGCCCTTCGCATCAAAGGTGTAGTGGAACAACCTGCTGTTCCCCCACAGGGAGTATGCGTTGGCTTCTGGAATATAGGTGACGGACGAGATGCTTTCCACGTCCCATTCCAACTGTCCCAAAGCATTTACGGACAGCTCGCCACCGCAGGAACCTTGCACGGAATAGAAGGTCTTTGGGCTAAGAAGGTCTTCCGGAGAACATACAAGCAGGACGGCCGTATAGTTGTCCCTCACAATCGGCGTCAGTTCCTCGCTGGAAACCTCACGTTCTTCCTCCGACAAAATTTTATAACAATATGCCAGGATATTTTCAATCTCACGTCTCCCGAATTTCTCCGTCTGCCTGGGAACCGCATCGGCGGAAATGTAAACCTTTCCTCCAAACTCCGTCATGTCATTGATATGGTAATCGCAGTCCTCCGCTTCATACGAAAATACATTTGTCACACGACCTTCCCGATCCATCTTGTACAGGGTATCAAAGTCACCGGACTCCCCACCGCGAAGCTGTACAAGATATCCCTCCCCCAGACATGCCGCATTTCGGAACTGCAGCTTGCCAACTTCCGTTTTATGGAAGCCACATTCGTTTCCGTCCATATCGTAGTGGCTCAGGCACAGGTATTCTAAGTACTCCAAGCCCCCCTTGCTAAATACTGCCCATGTCCCATCCCCATTGCTAAGCACGGTGGAAACATACTCATTTCGGAAATCATGGCTAAGGCGACGCTGCCATCGAACAGTTCCGTCGCTGCCCACAAGGGCAATCCATCCCCATCCATAGTTCTGTTCAAGGGAACTGTCATTTTCGTGTCCCCAGACCACCGCCCCTTCTTCCGCATACAAATAGCCCTCTGCGAAAAACTCCTTGAACTCTGTGCTCCAGATCTTTTCCCCATTCTTATAACAGGTGAAGATGCTCTTGTCAAAAACCTCACAACCCTTTCGTTCATCATAGGCGTCCTGCCAATTGATCGTAAAGCTGAGGTCAGCCTTCGCATGGACATCCCGATAGACTTTGTTATCCCAGACATCGGCGATTTCTTCCGAAGTCGGCTCGTCCTGCTGTATTTCCCAGCCAGGAACGGCCTGCCGCAGCACCTCCACCGTCTTGCCATAAGAAAATCTCTTTTCCACAATATCCCGGTAGACGGCCTTCACCTCCGCCCGGCTCAATCCCTCCGTAGACAGGCCATTTTCCTCGAAAAACGCCACGGCCGTATTGTATTCCTGTGCTTCGATGGCAAATGCAAATGCAGCAGAACCGATAACGACAAGCAGGGCGATGCATGCGGCCGCCAAATGCCATTTAAAACGTCGTGCCCGCTTTTTATGCCCCAAGAAGCCTCCCGTCGTTTCGCTTTTCTGTTCCAACGCAAATTTCGTTGCCTCGTCAATATATTTATCATCGATACGGTTGATTATCTGAGATAAGTCCTCTCTTTTCATATGTCCACCCCCTCCTTGCACAGGTATTGCCGAAGGGCCTTGCTCGTTCGTGAGAGCCGCACCGAAACGTAATGCTTGCTCTTGTGAAACAGTTCGGCAAGCTCATCCAAGGAATCTGCGTACCAGTAACGTCGGACAAACATGATTCTGTCCCGCTGCTCCAACGTTCCAAGAAAACGGTTCACCATCTCGGCGACTGCATTTGCCGAAATTTCATCTTCAACGGAGGAAGGCGAAGGAAGGCAATCCGCAAGCTCCTCCAGCGCAACGTCGTAACTACTGTTTCTTTTCTGCGCAGTTTTTTCATGGTATTTTTTGAGGGCAAGGTTCCGAACAATCCGACAGACGTAGCTTACAAGAGGTTCTGGCTTTTTGGGCGGTATCGTGTTCCAAACCGCGAGATAAGCATCGTTTACGCATTCCTCGGAATCCAACCGATTGTTCAGTATGTTGTCAGCGACCTTGCTGCAAATCGTTCCGTATTTATTTGACAGTTCACAGATGGCCTGCTCCTTGCGCGCAAAGAACAGTTCAATGATCTCCTGATCCTCCAAGCTCTCACCCCCTTCCCGCCTTACCTACATTATACGAATCCGCCGGATAATATCTCATCTGAAGCTATTTTATCATATTGAAAATGCACAAAATACTTTTTTTAGATATTTTTATGGTCGAAATCTATTTTTTGAAGCAGCCGGTGATTCCCTGCGGCACGGGGAGGATTTCTCGGACCTACCGGATACATACGTGATCATGATTAATTACGCGGCTTTGTGTGAAATAAGGTAGAGGGAAGCGAACGCCGAACCTCTACCCTTCCTCGCGGGCCGCATGCTGCCGAAGGCAGCTAAATTCCTTTCGCGGCTTTGTGAATAGGCAAAACGGCTGCAAGCGATGGTGGCTTGCAGCCGTTTTTTCAGCTTAGCGTCTTGCGTTCTGCGTACCAGGCGATGCCTTTGTAGGTCCAGCCTGCCTTCTTCATCGCGAGGGCCGTCGCGCGGTTCGTGGTGTAGAAGTAGGTCGGGCGTTTTCCGGCCAGACAGAGCTCATAGACGGGGACATCCGTCGCATCGCTCGCATAGAAGGCGAGACCTGCCTTGTTGCCCGCTTTCTTCATTTTGAGGGCATAGCTGCGGTCCGTCGTATACTGGTACCGTTTTGTGGTCTTGTTGTAAATCCAGTACACCGGGTTCTTGGAGCTTCCTGCGGCGCGGAAGACCTTCTTATATGTCCACCCCTCCGCGATCAGCTGACGAATGACGGTTTTGTTGGTGGTATAGCGATAGACACCGTTTTTCTCACACTGATAAACATATTTTTGTTTTACAGTTATCGTAGCCGAAGCCTTCTTGCCGTTCTTCGTTGTGGCCGTGATTTCGCAGGTTCCGCAGCGAACGGCAGTCACAAGCCCTTTCGCGGAGACCGTGGCGACCTGTGGATTGCTGCTCGACCAGGTGACGGATGTTTCCGAGGCGTTGGACGGGAGAACCGTTGCTTTTAGCTGCACCGTCAGCCCCACATTTAGGGCTTTACTCTTCACATTCAGCGAAACACTTTCCACCTGTGGAATCGGGGTAGGAGTCGTTGTCGGCGTGCTCGTCGGAGTCGCTGTCGGCTCCGACGTACTTGTCGGTGTCGCGGTCGGCGTGCTCGTCGGCGTCGCTGTCGGTGTGCCGGTCGGCGTTGCCGTCGGCGTCGCTGTCGGCGTGCTCGTCGGTGTCACGGTCGGCTCCGCCGTTGCGGACGTCGCAATCTGGATACTAAGCTCGCTTCCAATCTTCGTCACGCGCCAGGTGTTTTCCACACATGCATTTGCCGACTGGTCCTTCAGGTTCTTATATGTTCCGGATACGGTTACTTCGTCCACTGTCCAGCCAGAATCAGGCACGATCACGAAATTGACCTGGCCATCTCCGGAGCTGTCCGGGAGGCCCGTGTCGCTGTCACGGGAGACCACCGCCTCGTAGCCCTCGGCAAATGTCACGCCTGCGGAGGTCACTGTCGCATACGGCTCGGCGCTGACATCCTGCGTCGCGTACACCTTCACCGTGCAATTATCCCCCGTGACAAATGTCACGGCAAATCCCTGCGGAACCTCCTCGCCGCCTTCCTGTGCCACCCGGTCGTCGTTTTCCGTGGTCTCCGGATCGGCAAAGCCGCTCGAACCGTCCGTTGCAAGGCCGCAGACACTGCAAATGTCCCCGTCATGGGAAGCCCATGTCGCCGGAAGATTCTGCGCCGCGCCGGTCCCCTGCGAAATGCTCATGGAGGAGAAGCTCTCCGGCTGGGAGTAGAACTCGTAGGATGCCTGCCCGGCCACTGTCTGGCTGACCACGGCAGAACCGTTCACCGTTACCGTCACGGTGCGGCCCTTCGTCAGGGAAGTCGTCGCCGTCTTGTAGGACTGGCTGCCGGTAACCGGAGACTTCACGGCCATTCCATTTGCCCCTGCCGCAAAGACCGTGGCTCCATTAATGTAAAAGTCCCCGTCATAATCCAGAGGGTTCTCCGCCCCGGTACCACCCCAGACGACGATTGTGCCGCCGGTCAGTTTGAGCGCCCCATTCGAATCGACGCCGTCGCCCGAAGCGACAATCTTGAGAAGACCTCCGGAAATATTGATAGAGAAGTCCCCCGTGCTGCCACCCGGCTCAGTACCCCCGCCAGGCTGGCCACCTGGCTGACCACCGGGTTGCCAACCAGGCTGTCCACCAGGCTGTCCACCAGGCTGTCCGCCCTGGTTTCCGGGGCCGCCGGGCTGTCCGCCAGGGTTAAAGCCTCCCACATCGCCGCCGCTGCCGTCCGCAGCATTTACGCCGTCATCCGAGGAGGTAATGTCATACGAACCGGAGTAAATGTAGACATTTCCGGCCTCCAACCCCTCGTAGCAGGAGAAAGCATGCATCTGCACTGCGCAGTCCTCACCGCCATCTCTTCCGAGTGTCAGCGAGGTGTCCGCGTGGGCCGCGTCGTCGCCGGTCAGGATTTCAAAAGAACCCCCGTCGATTTCCATATATGCATCCGAGTGCAGGGCATCATCCGCGCAGTTCAACGTGAACCTCCCATTATAAATATGAAGGAAGTTCGTCGCCTCGCTGGTGTCCGTGGTGTCATCGCTCGACCCGGCGGATGCCTTGAGTCCCTTCGCACTCAGATCCGCCGCCTCCAGCGCCGCGTTGTTCCGGTATCCTCCGTATGTGGTAACGGCAAATGTCCCGCCGTAGATGGTGAGGTCCTGCGCGGCCTGCACCCCGTCCCCGTAAGACGTGACGGAAACGTCCGCATCATAGAAAACTAGATTGCCCGCGCAGCCGGCGGCAGCGTCCACGGCATCAGGGTCGGAGCGAATTCCATCTCCGCCTGTCGCCGTCACCACAACCGCTCCTGACCACACTGTCATTTCATTGTCGCTCGAAAGACCATGCTTTACGGAATCGACCGTCAGCGTCAGCTCCCGCACGGTCAGGGAACCGTACTCGCCCACCTTCACTCCGTTCTTTGCATTTGCATGAAGGGCAAGGGAGCCGTGGCCGTCCAAGATCAAATCCGCGTAGGCCTTTCCCTTGATGACCGCCGACTCCGCCAGTACATTGTCGGCATAGTCGTCGTCGTTGTTGAAGGCCGCGTCGGTAAGGCTGTTTTCATGCCCTTCCAGCGCCGTAATATGAACCTTCGCGTCCGCTGCGATGGCCGCCTCGTCGTCCTTCTTTTTCACGGTGATAGGAGCCGTCATGGTACTCGTCAAATCCAGCCCCGCCAGAAGAAGCACCGCGTCCGCCGTTGCGTTTTTCTTCACCACGATGGACATATCCGTGCCTGTCCCGGCAAATGCGTACGTCCCGCCGGCTTTTTTGATTTCCACGCAGAGGCTGTTCGCCGCTGTGGAAAGGTCCGCTGCATACGTCACGCTCCCGTCGGCATTTGCCGACGTGGACGGGGAAAATTCCTGCTCCAGGCTGTCGTAACCCGTAACATTGTAGTTCGTATCAATCCCCTTATAGACCGTCACGGTATCATTTGCAAAGACAAATGTCGTATAGCCGATGGGAACCGCCACCCGGAAGGTCTGCCCGCCCGCCTTGGCCGTAACCGTGATCACACCCGCGGCGCCGGAAAGCCCGGTCACCGTGACGGTATTCCCGCTTGCTGTCGCCATAGCGACACTCTCCTCGCTGCTCGAAACATTTGTCACGTTTTCCGAAAACACCAGCGTCGCCCCGGTATTTCCATTTTGCGTGTAGGTATAGGTCACCTCGCCGTCCGCAAATGCCGCCATGGGCAAAAGCCCGACGAGAAGCACCACCGTAAGAATCCAGACAAGGCCCCTTCGAAACCGTTCTCGCTTCCTTTGCATCATTTGCCTTCGTTTCATAAGAATACCTCCCTTGCATTTTGACAGCATTATAACAGGTTTGTTTTGATAGCTTCATTGTAAGGGAGCTTGCATGAAAATAGATTGAAGATTGTTTGAAAAATTTATGAATACTTGATTCAAGTGTCAAATGCGTATAAAAATTTTGCTTGCAAAATATTGCATACATCTTTAACACACCAGACATGAGAAAACAGCCATTTTACAATAAAAATTATTATTTTCTCAGAACATTCTGTGCAAGGGCTACCTAAATCCACCTGTTCCGCGGACGATTCTCATGGTATAATAGCTCCAGAATCCGTCGAAAGGGGCGATGCCATGAAGAAAATCCTCGGGGGAAAAATCTGGACAGCGGTCAGCATCGTGCTGACGCTTCTTTTGCTTGCGGGCGCGGCAGGGATTACCCTGCGCTATTATGTCAGCATGAATATCTACGCAACGCCCTCGATGTTTTTAGCTGGCGAATATTCCGTAGACGGCGGCGAATGGAAGCCAATCGAGAGAGACCGCCCTGTTACCGAACACTTTCATAAGATCGTATTTAAAGGCAAGATACCGAGAAGGCTCCTGCTGTACTTCGGAACCCTGACGGTTTCTTCCAAAAACGTGTGGTATACACTAAAAACGTCCCAGGGCGCCGTAATCGAGAGCTATAGCTTTGACGAAGCCAGGGCCTCTTATGAACACACTCTCACCACCAAGCCGTTAGCACTGGATATGCCCAATACGCCCGGTTATCGTGTGAAAACGGTTTATAACGCCTATCTTGCGGAAAAAGCGGACGTCTCGGAGGACGCGGAGCTGGTTTTTGAGGTGGAATACCCCTACGACGACGCGCTTGTCAGCTATCATGATTGTATCGATGTTACGGCATATTACAGCGATGCGATGTACCTGCGTTTCTTCTATGACGCGCTGCCGACCGTATTGCTGTTTTCTCTGATATGCTTCTTCGGGCTGTTCTTTTTCCCCGTGGCGAGCTTTATCCTCGGAAGGATCGATTATAAGTACCTTGCCTTCGGATTCCTCAGCTTTTTCTGGGGCCTGTATATGATCATGCAGCAGACCAGCGGGTATCTGAACCTGTGGATCATCGACCCGACCGTCTGCATGATGCTGGACAAGGTCGCCGGATACTGCTTTATCGCCGCGCTTCTGTTTTATTTTAAGTCCAATATGCGCAGCAGCGGGACGCGCGTTGCTGCCAATATCACTTCGAGCGCCTACCTTGGCTGTGCGATTGCTGTATTTGTTCTTCATCTATGCCACAGCCGCGATCTCAACGCGTCTTCCATGGCGATGCATATCGCAGCGGCGGTCAGCACCGCGGTCATGGTCGTGCTGCTCTTAGCCGAGAAGCGGGACAATCGCAACGCGCTCCTCTTTCTTCTGTCATGGGTGCCGCTGCTCTTGACGATCGCGATCGACCTCCTCGATCAATTCATCCATCTGCCGGGCTCGCACTATTTCAACTACGGCCTGGCAATCACCATGATCATGCAAATTGTGCGGCTGATCGGCGATCTGCGTTTCCAATATAAAGAGGCGATTCGCTATCAGCAAATGCAGAAGGAGCTGTATGAGGCGAAAGTCGGTGTGATGGTCAGTCAAATCCGGCCGCATTTTATCTACAACGCGCTGACGTCAATCGCCATGATGTGTCAAATTGACCCCAACACGGCCCAGGAGGCGACGGTCACATTTGCCGATTATCTGCGGGGAAATATGGACTCGCTCCATCAGACAAAGCCCGTTCCATTTGTAACGGAGCTTGAACATTTGAAGAAATATTTATATCTCGAAAAAATGCGGTTCGCCGATCTGCTGAATATTGAATATGACATTCAGACCGTAGATTTTCATTTGCCGCTTCTGAGTATCCAGCCCCTGGTGGAAAATGCCGTTAAGCACGGCGTCGGGATGAAGGAAGACGGCGGCACCGTCACCATCGCGACCAAGGAGACGGACACCGCGTACGAGGTCATCATTACGGACGATGGCGTCGGCTTTGACCCCGAGGCCCCGAAGCCGGACGATGGAAGGACGCATGTAGGAATGGAAAACACAAAAAAACGCCTGCGCGATATGTGCGGCGCCCATGTTGAGATCACAAGCGTGATCGGCGAAGGAACTACGGCAAGGGTGGTTTTGCCAAAGGAGGGACAGCGAAATGAAGATAATGTGTGTTGACGATGAGCCACTGGCGCTGCAAATGCTGGAATTATCCGTCAAAAAAGTCAGGCCCGACGCGGAGGTGCTGGCCTACCGGAAGCCGCGCGAGCTGTTGGAGGCGGCTAAGGAAAACGGCTGCGATATCGCGTTTCTCGACATCCATATGCGCGGCATGGACGGCGTGGAGCTTGCCAGGGAGCTAAAGGCCGTCAACCCCAAAATGAATATCATTTTTGTGACGGGCTTTTCGGATTACACGGGCGAAGCCATGAGCCTGCACGCCTCGGGTTACATCATGAAGCCTGTCAACAAGGAAAAGGTCGAACAGGAGCTTGCGGATCTGCGCTTTCCCATCACGCCGAAAAGCAACGTACTCTTGCGCGTCCAGTGCTTCGGCAACTTTGACGTTTTCACGCCCGAAGG
>CADCQU010000023.1 GCA_902803635.1 uncultured Lachnospiraceae bacterium
CCGCGGGCGCGGACATTTGTCAGAGGAAGGAAGGTCGCGCGGCCAAATTTGCCGGCTTTCAGGTACTCGATGAGGTACTTCGCGGTCGTGTCGTTGTCCGTGACGATGTTGCGGATGCTGCCGCCGAGGGCCGTCTCGATGGCGGTCTCGTACTTCGCGTCCGTCTCCAAAAGGTCGGCGACGACGCCGTGGATGCCCGGATTCTTCTTCCGCTGCTCCATGACCTTCTGTATGCCGCCGCCGTAGCCCTCGTAGTGCTCGGCGAGCGACTTCAAGGATTCGAGGCGGCTCGCCTCACGGTGGTAGGCCACCTGGTCTGCGTCGAGGGCGCGGTCCGCCGTGTGGATCTCGTTCTGGAGGGCGTTCACCTTCTCCTCGGCCGCCTTCGAGCGGCCCGCAAGCTCCGTGATCTTCTCCCGGATGGTGACGAGCTCCGCGGCGGCCTGCTCGGCCTGCTCCTTCGCGCCGCCCTCCTCCTCCTTGAAGCGGAGGAGCCGGGCGTCGATCTCGGCGCGGCGGATGCCGATCTGTTCGAGCATCGTCTCAAATCTCTGCTGCTCGCCCTGCACGGCGGCGCGGGCGTCGAGCTCGCGGAAAATCTCGTCGCGCACGGCGGCGGTCTTCTCATTTTCCGCCGCAATCCGGCCATCAAGGACGGAGAGCTTCCCGGCCTCCGCCTGCTCCCGGTCACGGGACATTTGCAGATCCTCGGCGAGCTTTCGGATGTCGTCCCGGCAGCCGGAAAGCTCCTCGTTGCGGGTGATGCGGTCGGCCGCGATGGCCTCCTTCCGCGCAAAGCGTTCGTCCCTTGCCTTTTGCATCGCGCGGATCTGCTCTTCATAGAGGCTCGCCTGGCCGCGCAGCTGCTCGCGGAGCACCTTGTCGCGGGACATTTTCGCGGTCAGCTCGGTGAGTTCGCCCTCGACGTTCTCGATCTTCTGCACCACCTCGTCATACTCGCCGCGAATCAAGTCAAATTCGCTCCTCGCATTTGCCATGTCTGCATCTGTAATTTCTATCTTCTGTGTCAGCTCCGAAAGCTCTGTGCGGCTCTTCTCGCTCTCGATAAGATAGACATTGACCTCCAGGTTCTTCAGGGTCTCTCGCTTGTCGAGATATATGCGGGCATTTTCCGACTGCTTTTTGAGTGGCTCAAGCTGCGAGGTGAGCTCGCGGAGAATGTCCGTCACGCGCACAAGGTTCTGCTGCTCGGCCTCCAGCTTTTTTAACGAAGCATTTTTCCGCCGCTTGAACTTGACAATTCCTGCCGCCTCGTCAAAGAGCTCGCGGCGTTCCTCGGCTTTGCCGGAGAGGATTTTCTCGATCTGGCCCTGGCCGATGATGGAGTAGCCTTCCTTGCCTATACCGGTGTCGTAGAAAAGCTCCTGGATGTCGCGGAGGCGCACCGCCGCGTTGTTGATGCGGTACTCGCTCTCACCGCTCCGGAAGAGTCGGCGGGTGACGGTCACTTCCTCAAAATCGATATCGAGGGCGTGGTCGTGGTTGTCGAAGGTAATCGCGACGGAGGCAAAGCTCTGGGGCTTCCGGGCCTCGGTGCCGGCGAAGATGACGTCCTGCATATTGCCGCCGCGGAGCTGCTTGGCGCTCTGCTCGCCGAGAACCCAGCGCACCGCGTCCGCGACATTAGACTTGCCCGAGCCATTTGGCCCGACGATGCCGGTGATGCCCTGGCGGAACTCGAAACGCATCCGGTTCGCGAAGGATTTGAAGCCTTGGATATCTATGGATTTTAAGTACATTTTCGCACCTTATCATGGGGTATATTTTTTCGCGCTGACTGGCTGCTTTGCTGCATTCGAAGCGTTCTGGAGCCTTGAAAGCTGTTGTGCAAACCTCTCGCCGTTCTCCTCGCAGTTACACAAGGCTATTTCCTTGGGCAAGTGCGAGGGGCTGCCTGGACTGTAACCTATTCTCCCATTTTGCGTAAAGCCGCTTCGGCCGCGGCCTGGGAGGCGGCCTTCTTCGTCCGCCCGGTGCCGACGCCGATGGTCGCGCCTTCGAGGACGGCCGCGACGGTGAAAGATTTGTCATGGTCCGGCCCTGACTCCTCCAGGATCACGTACTCGACCCGCTTCCCCGCCTCCTGGACAATCTCCTGCAAATGCGTCTTGTTGTCGCGGTAGAGCTCCTCGTTTTTCAAATGCCGGAGGACATGTTCCTCGACGAAGGCTTTCGTCGTTGTAAAGCCCCCGTCGAGATACATGGCCCCGATAACGGCCTCCATCGCGTCCGAGATAATGGATTCCTTCTTACGGCCGCCCATGAGCTCCTCCCCCTTCCCGAGGCGGAGGTAGTCCGGCAGACCGAGGAACCTCGCGCAGATGGCCAGCGACGGCTCGCAGACCATGCTGGCCCGCATTTTCGAGAGCTCGCCCTCCAAAAGCTTCGGATAGGTCTTATAGAGGTATTCAGAACTTATGGTTTCCAGAACCGCGTCACCTAGAAATTCCAGCCGCTCATTGTGGCCGATGCCCTGCTTCTTGTGTTCGTTCGCGAAACTCGTATGGGTTAACGCCTGTAAGAGAAGGTTTCGGTCCCGGAAATGGTAGCCGAGCCGCTCCTCCAGAGCCTGTAAATGGTCGTTCATGTGAGTTCTCCTCGCGAGCCGCGTGCTGCCGAAGGCAGCTAAATTCCTTCCGCGGCTCTGTGAATGGAAAAAGGCTGCCGCCGACATTTCGGCGGCAGCCTTCTGGTCTGCACCTTTTTTAATCCTCTTCCTGCTTGATGATCTCTCTCTTGTTATAAGAGCCGCAGGCCTTGCACACGCGATGCGGCATCATGAGAGCGCCGCATTTGCTGCACTTGACGAGCGTCGACGCAGCCATCTTCCAATGGGCACGAGTCTTGTCACGCCTTGCAGAGCAATGCTTGTTCTTCGGACAAATGGACATCTGTAACACCTCCTATCCTTAAAACACTTGCTCCATTATACAGAGGGAATACAGCATTTGTCAACTTCTTTTTTAAGAAATTTTCATTTTCGTCCAAGTCCCCTGGTACACCTACCTCCTCCGGTCGGTGATCCAGAGGATGATCTGGCAAATGGCGGCTACGAGGAAGGAGATGATGACGGTGAGCATGCCGGCATCGCCGAGCGGGGTGTTCTCCTTGGCAAAGATGTTGATGGCGATGCCGGTGAGAAGCCCGAGCATGGCAAATGCCAGAACCAGGTTTACGATATCCCTTTTGCTCATCTTCGTTATGGCTTAGGAAAGGCCGACGCGGACGGTCTCGCGGGCGATGGCGAGCTCCTCGTTGGTCGGGATGATGAAGACACGGACCTTGGAATCGGGGGTGGTGATTTCGACGCGCTGGCCGCGGACGTTGACCTTCTCGGGGTCGAGCTTCACACCGAGGTAGTCGAAGTGAGAAAGCACCTGCTTGCGGACGCCGATATCGTTCTCGCCGATGCCGCCGGTGAAGGTGATGGCATCCACGCCGTCCATCGCCGCGGCATAGGCGCCGATGTACTTCGCGACACGGTAGCAGAAGCTGTCGAGCGCGAGGGCCGCCGCCTTGTTGCCCTCTTCCGCCGCCGCATGGAGGTCACGGAAGTCGCTGGAGACGCCGGAAATGGCCGCGACGCCGGACTTCTTGTTGAGGACGTTGAGGACCTCGTCGACGGTCATATTCTCGTGTTTGACGAGGAACTGCACCACGGAGGCGTCGATGTCGCCCGAGCGGGTGCCCATGATGAGGCCTTCCAGCGGGGTCAGGCCCATCGAGGTATCCTGGCATTTGCCGCCGATCGAAGCGGAAATGGAGGAGCCGTTGCCGAGGTGGCAGACGATGACCTTCTGCTTGCCTTCCGGAAGCTCGCCGAACTTGATGGTCTCGCCGGAGACGAACATGTGGCTCGTGCCGTGGAAGCCGTAGCGGCGGATGCCGTATTTATCAAAGTACTTCGGATCGATGCCATAGAGGTAGGCGTAGGGCTCCATGCCCATGCCGAAGGTCGTGTCGAAGACGGCGACGTTGGTCTTGCCGGGCATGGCGTTCTCGCAGGCCTCGATGCCCATGAGATTCGCCGGATTATGCAGCGGGCCAAGCGGGAAATACTTGCGGATGATGTCCTTGGCGTGCTCGTCAATGACGCAGGACTCGGTGATTTCCGGGCCGCCATGGAGGACGCGGTGGCCGACGGCGCTGATCTCGTCGACGCTCTTGACAACGCCGTGCTCGGCATCCATGAGGGCGTCAAGGACGAGCTGGATGGCTTCCTTGTGGGTGGGCATGGGGGCCTCGACCACGTAGTCCTCCTTGCCGGGGACCTTGTGGGTGAGGACGGAGCCGGCGATGCCGATGCGCTCGCAGAGGCCCTTGGCGGCGACGGACTCATCCGCCATGTCGATGAGCTGATATTTCAGGGAAGAGCTTCCCGCGTTGATGACAAGAATCTTCATATTTGATTAACTCCTTTTGTTATTTATTTTCCGTTGAAATTCTGAGCGGCGTTACGCCCCTCTCCGTCACGGCTTCGCCGTAACACCTCCCCCTTGAGGGGGAGGCAAGAGGATCAACCTTCCATCTGGCACTGTACCGCCGTGATGGCGACGACGCCTACGATGTCCTCCGCGGAGCAACCGCGGGAGAGGTCGTTGATGGGGGCCGCGATGCCCTGGGTCATCGGGCCGTAGGCCTCGGCCTTCGCAAGGCGCTGCACCAGCTTGTAGCCGATGTTGCCTGCGTCAAGGTTCGGGAAGATCAGGGTGTTGGCATGGCCGGCCACCTTGCTGCCCGGGGCCTTAAACTCGCCGACCGACGGGACGATGGCGGCGTCGAGCTGCATCTCACCGTCGAGCATAAGGTCCGGATTGGCCTCCTTGGCAAGCTTCGTGGCTTCCTGCACCTTGGTCACATCGTCGTGCTTTGCGCTGCCAAAGGTGGAATACGACAGCATCGCGACACGCGGCTCGTCCCCGGTCAGGGCCTTGTAGGACTCGGCGGAGGACTTGGCGATGGCGGCCAGCTCCTCGGCGGTCGGATTCTGGTTGAGGCCGCAGTCCGAGAAGACGAAGGTGCCGTTGTTGCCAAATTCGCAGTCCGGGACGTTCATGATAAAGAAGGAGGAGACCAGCTTCGTGCCGGGCT
Source organism: uncultured Lachnospiraceae bacterium (assembly GCA_902803635.1). Classification (GTDB taxonomy): domain Bacteria; phylum Bacillota; class Clostridia; order Lachnospirales; family Lachnospiraceae; genus Chordicoccus. Next base: position 5,113 of record CADCQU010000023.1, read on the forward strand.
TGGTCTTCAGAATCTGCAGCGACGGACGCAGCGTGTTGGCCGTGGAATGGCAGGCGCCGGAGACCACGCCGTCCGCATCGCCCATCTTGACCATCATGACCGCATAGTACATATACTCGGTCAGCAGGATTTCCGTCGCCTGCTCCTTCGTCATGCCCTTCTTCTGGCGAAGCTCGACCAATTTGTCGATGTAAGCCTCCGTCCTGTCGCTCTTCTTCGGGTCGACGATGGTCGCGCCGGAAATATCATAGTCCGCGCTGAATTTGCCGACTTCCTCCTCGGAACCGATAATCACGATGTTCGCAAAGCCCTCGCGAAGCACCTGCTCCGCCGCCTTGTACGTCCTTGCATCCTCCGACTCCGGAAGCACGATTGTCTTCTTGCAGGCCGCAGCCCTTGCCTTGACTTCCTCAATAAAGCTCATCTTATTCTCCTTTCAGATTTTCCTCCGCCAAATCACTTGGCAAATGAAGCCTCTTCGTCATTTGTCACAATTTTCTTTGACAAATGCACCCAACTTCTTTATATTATACATCACAAATGCTGTGCTCTCAAGATTTTTATGGTATAATATTTCGTGAAAATCACGGAAAAGGAGGTCTCGCTATGAAGATTGTCGGTGTGATAGCGGAATTTAACCCCTTCCATAACGGGCATGCCCGTCTCATTTCCCATGCGAAGAAGAATCTCGGGGCGGACTACATCGTGGCGGTGATGAGCGGGGACTTTGTGCAGCGTGGCGAACCGGCCCTGTTGAGCCGCCATTCGCGCGCGGCGGCCGCCCTCTCGGCGGGCTTTGACCTCGTGCTCTCGCTTCCCGTCGGCATTTCCACGGCCTCCGCGGAGGGCTTTGCAGAGGGCGGGATTCGTGCGCTCGCCTCGCTTGGCTGTGTCGATACGCTCCTCTTCGGCTCCGAAGCGGGGAACCTCGAACGTTTGCGTGCCTGTGCGCACGCTCTCCTTACCGAGACGCCTGAGCAGTCGGAGGCCCTGCAGGCTGCCCTCAAAAAAGGCCTTAGCTACCCGCAGGCCCGCGCCGAGGCGTTCCCGGACTATGCGGATCTTCTGTCCGCTCCCAACAACATCCTCGCCATCGAATATCTGAAGGCCATTGAAAAAATGAAGCTTTCGCTGGAGCCAAAGACCCTTCTCCGGACGGGCAATTACCATGCCGATGACTCTTCCAAGTCACCGTCCGCCGAGACGATTCGGAGAAGAGCCATCATTTACGGCTCCTCCTCCATTTCCCTGAGCCAGCTTGCCAAGGACACGATGCCCTCCGACTCCGCGTACATCTTCTTCTCGGATATCACGGCAAATGGCCTCGTCACGGCGGAGGATTTCTCGCTGCTTCTTGCCCTGCGGCTTTTTTCGGCTCTCTCCTACGAGGAATATCTCGCCTTTGCCGGGGTCGGCGAGGACCTGGCGCGGCGCATTTTCGAGAAGCGTACCACCTATCTCGATTACGAGAGCTTCGTCAACAATTTGCGGAGCAAAAACACCACGCGCACGGCCATTTGCCGCGCACTTCTCTCCATCCTCCTCGCAATCCCGAAGGGAGGACATTTGTCGCTTCCCTGTCTTCGCGTGCTCGGGTACCGGAAGGAGGCGCAGCCGCTTTTGCAGGAAATCGCCGCCCACGCGGAGATACCGATTCTTTTCCGGCCCGCGGAGGCGGAAAAGCTGGCGGAAAATGCAGAAAAGGAGGGGCTCGAAAGCTCCTCCCTTGCCGCGCATATCCGCCGCGAGATTATGGCCGCCAACCTCTACGAGGTGGTCCGCGCCCAGAAGGCCGGACGCTTCCCGCGGACAGATACGAATTTTCCTGTATACAGAATCTAAGTTTTACTAACTGTATGGTTAGCTCGCAATGCAACGTTTTCTGTCATTCTGAGGAGCGAAGCGACGAAGAATCCCGTCAACAGTGGAGAAAAACTTACGGGATTCTTCGCTCCGCTCAGAATGACAACCATATTACATAGCGAAGGTTTTTAATGAGTTCAACCGTACAGATGGAAGATTTTTAAAAATTCCCCGCCAGCTTATCCTTAATGAGCGCGAGGCACTCCCGGAACATGTTGTTCGGGAGGAAGGAGGCGACGGAGGGGGCCGAAACGCCGTAGACTCCGTGCAGCCCTCCCGCCTCGGCCAGCTTCACGGCCCGGTAGACGTGAAAATCATTAGTAACGATGCCGATGGTCTCATAGCCCTCGGGCAGAAGCTCCTTCGAAAACCGGATGTTCTCGGTCGTATTCTTCGATCTGGTCTCACGGAGGATCCGATTTCCCGAAATGCCATGCTCTACAAGGTAGGTATACATGACCTCGGCCTCGGCGCAGGGCTCGTTATAGCCCTGGCCGCCGGAGACGATGCAGAGGGTCTCCGGATTTTCCTTTAGATAGGCGGCCGCCGTATCCAGCCGCCACGCAAGAAGCGTGCTCGGGCCATTTGCATAGACCTGCGTCCCCAAAACGAGCACGCAGTCCAGCTTTTTCGGCGGCTTTGCGGAAAAAGCCCCGACGATGCGGACGCAGAGAAAGCCGATAAGCAAAACGGAGACGAGGGCCAGAATGGCAAGCGCAATGCCGAAGCCGTGGTGCCGCTCAAAAAAACCGATCCTTCGCAGGAAAGCGAGAAGGAAGAAAATGCCCCCGATTGCAACCCAGACCAGCCAAAAGCCCGTGCCGGAGTTGGCCCCCATCACGTAGATGCCGTAGCAGATACACAGTATTCCAAAAATACAAAATACAAAGCCCTTCAAATCTTACGTCCCCCCTTGCACCGCAAAGAATGCGGCATCTCTTCCATTCCCCCCTGTCAGCTCATTATAGATAAGGCACTTGTAATCCTCTAAATCCTTCTCCCCGTTATGCTTCACGACATGCCCGTATTCGTCCACGTGGCTAAAGGCGTTGATGCCCTCGTATTTCTGCTGCATGATGTTAAGGTAATCATTATATCCGCTCCGTTTTAAGCTCGTGAAGCGAAGCAGGTAGCTTGCGAGGTAATTTGTCGAGAGAACCTTGCCCTGGCTCTCCGGGATGTCGTAGTTGGCCCAGATAAGGTACCTTGTGCGGTACTCCATCTGCTCCTCCTCGAAGCTGAGGTCGCCGGCCTTCTTCCCGAAGGCGTACTCCACGAAGTCGTCCGGCAGGGCCGGCTGGTGGTCGCCGAAGAAGCAGAGCAGAATCTTCTCCTCGCGCGTCTTCAGGTAATTGATAAGCTCTTCGAGCGCCTTGTCGCTGATGTTCATGAGCGTCAGGTACTGCTCCATGTAGTCCTTGGACTTCCCGTCGTAGTTTTTCAAATGCACGGTGTTCGTGAAGTTTTTCACGTCATATTCCCCGTGATTCTGCATCGTCACATTGAACAAAAACAGCTTCTCGCCCGGCTTCTTTGCCTCGATGGTCTCGATGACTTTCTCGTAATCGCATTTGTCGGTGACGTAACCGCGCAGCTTCTCCGGGTTTTTGTAGTCATTGTACGAGACAAATTCGTCAAAGCCCATCCTGGGGTACACGATCTGCCGGTTCCAACCATTTGGATAGTACGGATGCTGGGCCACGGCGTAGTAGCCCTGGGCCTTCAAATTCCGCGCGAGCGAGAACTGATCCTGCTTGATGAACGAATTGTAGACGACGGTCTGCGGCGAGAGCATGCAGGAATTGCCCGTCAGAAACTCGTACTCGGAATTTGCCGTGGTTCCGCCGATGACCGAGACCATGAGCGACCCCTGCTGCGAATTTTCCGTAAGCGAATCGATAAACGGCATAACCGGACGGTCGGTCTCGACATTTGGATAGATCGACAAATCCGCGAAGCTCTCGTTCATGATGCAGAGGATGATCTCCGGCTCCTCCTCCACGAGTGACCCCGGCGCGTCCGCATTTGCCGTATTCGCAATGATCTCTTTGAGATGGGCATCGTTATAAACCTCGGGCGCGGTCGGGAAGGAGGCCTTAGCAAATGCAAGGAAGCCGGCTTCCATACCGAAGCGTTTGTAGGTGTACTGTGGGTGCCAGTCGCGGAGCCAAATGCCGGTGTCGGCGAGGAGATTCGTCCGGAAGATTGCGACATAAAATAGGAAGAAAGTCGCACCAGCAAGCACACGTGAGACGATTTTCCCCGGCCAACGCTTAAAGATATGGAAGATTTCAAGGTGCAGGAAGATCCCGCAGGCCACCGCCGTCGCCGTGATGCCCGAGACCATTTGCCAGGTCATGTGGAGGTTGTAGTTGCCGGCGACGTTCATGGCCGTCCGGTACGAGGCGATGTCGATGAACTGGAACGGAATCGAGCGGAATTCCAGCACGAAATAGTTAAGGCAGCCCCAGAACGCGAGGAAGGCGTTGCAAATGACGACGCCGATGCTCACCGAGTTGGTAAGGAAAATGAAGAACAGCAGGAAGGCGAGGGAAATCCCGCAGCCGAGGATGATGTGGATGTCCATCATTTCGGCGATCCATGGGTTGTTGATGAGCTCGATGACATGGAACATGAGGACGGCATCGCCCACGATCAGGAGCGACACGAAAACCGCCCGCAAAATCCGGCGGGTCAGCGATTGCTTTCCTTTGGACGCGAGCTCCCTCTGCCTGCTGACCGGCGGGTTTACCGCCTCGGCGGTTCTCATCCAACGACCGATTGGCGGGTTATCCGCCTCGTCAGCTCCGATCCACTCCCCGCCGGCGACCCGGCCGGGCTTCTTTGCCTCTTCTTTTCCGTCCTTCTTCGCCCGGCGAAGCTCCTTCTGGCGTTTTCGCTCCGGATCCGCGCCGATAAATGGAATCTGGTAGCGGAAAAGGCCGTGCAGAAAGCCCAGCACGCAAATGCCAAGTGAAAGCCCATAAAAGAGCGGGCGTAATTCCTCCAGTTTGCGCCCCAGCTCGTCCGTCACCTTCGTCTCCTCAAAATAGAGGGGCGTATTCCAGAGGACAAAGCCCACCAGGATGGCGTAGGGGAGAATCTGTAGAAGAATATGGATAACTTTCTTTTTCATCGTCATTTCCTGATTACCTGTTTTTACTTTTCTTCATCACGGTTTTAGGCAGCCTTACACGAGTACCTGTCATTCTGAGCGAAGCGAAGAATCCCTTAAGGCTTCATGCCCCAAATTTCTTCGTCGCCTCTTCCAGCCATGCGAGCTCTTCGCCTTCTAAGTACGGCGAGACCTTCTCCCATACGAGCGCATGGTAGCTATTGAGACGCTCAACATCTTTTTTCGACAAATATTCGGAATCAAGGCCGCGCAGGTCGATGGGCGCGAGCGTGAGCGGCACAAAATGCAGGAACGAGCCGAACTCGTTTTCCACGTCCTTCTCACAGAGGAGGATGGTCTCGATGCGGATGCCGTACTTTCCTTCGACATACATGCCCGGCTCGTCGGAGACCAGCATGCCCGGTTCAAATGGCGTGTCCGGATGCTCCGCCGTGGCCTTCCAACGGACGGACTGCGGGCCCTCGTGAACGTTCAAAACGTAGCCAATGCCGTGTCCCGTGCCGTGGTTGTACTGCATCGCGTGCTCCCAGAGCACGGAGCGGGCGTAGGCGTCGAGGAGGACGCCTCCCGTCCCCTCGAGGAAGCGGGCATTTTGAAGGTTTAGATTCGCGGCCACGACCAGCGTGAACGCCTTCTTCTCCTCGTCAGTCAGCGGTCCACAGACCACCGTGCGCGTAACGTCCGTCGTCGCGCCCAGGTACTGGCCACCGGAATCCACCAGGTAGAAGCCGCGGTCCCCGATTTCGGCATAGCTCTCGCTCGTTGCCGCGTAGTGGGCCATCGCCGCATTTGCCCCGTAGGCGGAAATCGTCGGGAAGGAAAGCTCCAGAAAGCCGGGAACCTCCGCGCGGAGGCCGTCCAGCTTCGCCGCCACCGTCAGCTCGTTGAGCGGCTCCTTTCCAAGCGTCCGATCAAACCAGCAGAGGAACTTGCAGAGGGCCACAGAATCCAGAAGATAGAACTTTTTGATATTTTCAATCTCCACCGGGTTCTTCACGGCCTTCATCAGCTCCGTGGGGTTGGGCTTGTCGAGAATGTTCGTCGAAGCACCCCCTCTTCCTTCGTTGCGACTCATTTTGGTCGTCGAAACCGGTTGTTTTTTGTCATTCTGAGCGAAGCGAAGAATCTCGTTCGTTTTTTCATAGCGCAGATAGGATTCTTCGTCGCTTTTCATCAGCTCTTCATCGCCGAAGGAACATCTTTCCGCTAAAATACTATAGGTCGCGTCGCTGACCCCTTTCTTATCGAAGAGAACTTTCCCCGGAAGTGACATTTGCCTAAGAAAAGTAAAGTATTCCCCATACGGATGAAGGGTAATGCCATTTGCCAAGACAAAATCGTAAAGCTCGTCCGTTCTCTCCTCTTCCTGCAGGAAGAGATGGACGTCCTCCCGGCCAATCACGAGGTACGAGAGAGCCACGGGGTTGCACTCGATGTCAAAGCTCCGCAAATTGAGAAGCCAGCAGATATCATCCAGCTTCTCAAGGACGTGGACGGCCGCGCCCTCCTTTTCCATCGCCTCGCGCACCCTTTTTAGCTTTTCGGCAAATGTCGCCCCGGTAATCGTCACGTCAAGGAAGAAAACGGGGTTCTTCGCACGTTCCGGGCGGTCTTGCCAAATGCCCTCCGCCGGGTCGAAGTCGGCCCGCACGTTTGCGCCTGTCTTCGCGGCAATCTCGCGGTAGCGGAGCCCCGCCGCCGCCGTCACGCACCTTCCATCATAAGCCAGGATGGCGGCATTCTCGAAGGCGTCGTCTTCAGCCTTTTTCATCGAAGACGCTTCCTCTTCACTCCTTTGTGACACGCAGGCTTCCTCTTTGCCTTTTCCAGCCCATGTCCCTTCCTTATCGATCGGGCCTTCGTTCTGGCCACCGGTTTTCCTTCTATTATAATAGGAAAGAACTTCCTCCAGGTACTCCGTCACCTTTGGAACCCCCGGCTCGCCCATTTTCATGAGGCAAATGCCGCTCCCCGCAAGCTCGGCCTCGGCCGAGATGAAGAAGCGCCCGTCCGTCCAGAGACACGCCTCCTTTGCCGTCACCACGAGTACCACGTTGTCGCTCGTACAGCCGGAAAAAAATTCCGTCACCTTATAGTAATCACCCACATACTCCGAGGCATGGTCGTCGGAGGACGTCATGAGGGCAACGTCCACCCCCGCCGCCTGCATTTTCCCTCGAAGTGCCAAAATCCGTTCCGCCGCGTTCATTTTTCATCCTTTCCCTGCAAAGCCCATGTTGCACCAAACTAATCGAATCCCTATCTTACCACGAAATTCTGTCACGTTCAAGGATTTCCCAAAACCTTCACAAACGTGACCGCAAGGAAAAAAATCTTTCCTATAGTCAAGCGGGATAATTTCGTGTATAATATAGCTTGCTCTGCGGTCGGGGAGGCCATTTGGCAAATGTCCGCAGCGTTACGCTTCGAATTCGTAACATCGCAACTATACACTGGGGAGAAATCGGAAACCATGTCCATCCAAAACATTCTCGTCATCTTGATCAGCTATCTCATTGGTTCGCTTCTTCCGGCCGAGCTCATCGCCTGGATCGTCAAGAGGAAGCCCTGTTCGGAAATCGGCAGCGGCAATCCCGGCTTTGCCAATATCGCCCGAAATGTCGGCCTTTTTGCCGGTATCCTCGTGCTGATTGGCGACGTCGGCAAGACGTATCTCGGCATCCGTCTCGCGTATGATTTCACGCGGGCCGACATCGTCCTTGCGACCTCGCTCCTCTCCCTCTGCGCCCTGGTCACAGGCCACAACTTCCCGCTTTGGAACCTCTTCCACGGCGGAAAGGGCGTCGCGGTCACCTGCGCGGGCATTATTTTCATCACGCCGACCCTCGGCGTGCCGGCGTGCCTCATCGGCCTCGTGCTGGTCTTTCTCACCGGGTATCTTCCCGTGGGTGCCATCGCGATTCCGTTCTCCTACCTGGGAATGTGCTTTTTCCTCCTCCCGGAGGCGATCCCCTATGCCATCTTCCTCGCCGCCATGATGCTCCTAAGGCATTTGCCGGGGCTTGTCAGTATTTTCACTGGCACATGCCCTCGGGTGCACCCCTTCGGCTACCTGAAGAAGGTTCCGCAGGAGCCAGAAGAAGAGGCAAATGTCGCCGCCGCGGCTACGGAGGCTTCCATCGGGGGGGCTTCCGAGGAGACGGAAATGGCTCCGGGCACGGAAGCTGCCATGGAGGCGTCTTCCGAAGAGTCTTCGAAGGAAGGCTCGCCAATCGTGGACGCTACCGGCCAGGTCTTCGAGGAGGTACCTACTACAGAAGAGACACCCGTCGGAGATGCATCCAAGCTTGACTTCGAGGAAGTGCCTTATGCGGAAGATGTCCCCGCCGGGGACGCTTCCAGGCTTGACTTCGAGGAAGTGCCTTATGCGGAAGATGCCCCTGCCGGGGACGCTTCCAGGCTTGACTTCGAGGAAGTGCCTTATGCGGAAGATGCCCCTGCCGGGGACGCTTCTAGGCTTGACTTCGAGGAAGTGCCTTATGCGGAAGATGCCCCTGCCGGGGACGCTTCCATTATTGCTTCCTTTGAGGAAGCACCTAACGTGGAAAATGCACCCGTCAGAGATGCTTCCGGCGATGCTTCGACTGACAAACCTTCCACAGAAAACGCACCTTCCAAAGCTTCTTCCGGAAACGCCTTTGCCGAAATGCCTGTCGGGGAAGCCACACCGAATGCCGGGGCGCTTGGTGCCGCATTTGTCGGAATGACTGCCACAGGGGCCGCAATGGCCGCTGCTTCTTCCAAGTCTCCTTCCAAGGAAGCCGTTCCGGGCAAGAAAGAGAAGAAGAAAAAGAAGCACGGCGGTCGTTTCAAGTTCGGAAAACGTGGAAAAGAGGCAGCCCTCCCCTCCGAAGATGCCACGCCGACCTCCAGCATCCTGCAGGAGGAGTTATCCGCATTAGAGCAAGCCTCCGAGAACGGAACGGAAGAAAGCCACAACGGGCAAGAAGCTTCCGCCACCTCCTTTACGAATGGCCTTGATCGGGTTCCCTATCCCGTTTCTTTCAAAGGAACTGACGGACAAGAATCCTCCGCCGTCTCCTATATGAATACCTTCGGGCAGGTTCCGTCTCCGGCCTCGTACGAGGACTCCTCTTCCTTGTATGACCTGCCTGTCGATGAAACAAGGACAAGCGCTTCCTATCTGAATAACCCCGCAGCGGATACCGCCCCAAGGGCTACGGCCAACACCTGGAAGACGACGCATTTGCCCAGTCCCGAGGAGCTCCGCCGCCACCGCATGCGCGCAAAGCAGGAAATCCCGGGAGCAAAGGCCACCAGCTCCCTCTACAGCGGCTCCCGCCACACCCACGGCGCCAGGCCTGCCGAAGGCGGCGATGGAGTCATCTACTATGATACAAAAGAAAAAACCGCCCCTGCGGAACCTGCAAGTGAAGGGACGGAGGAAGAGTAAATAAATAGGGTAGAGGAGGGGCGAACGCCGAACCTCTACCCCCTGAACGAGCCGCGTGCTGCCGGAGGCAGCACGCGGCTCTGTGAATCCAAGGAAAAATTTCTCTTGCCTCCCCCTCCAGGGGGAGGCGGCACGGCGACCCCTCTCAGTCAGCGCCTCTGGTGCTGACAGCTCCCCCTGAAGGGGGAGCCAAGTGTGACGGAGAGGGGTCTCGCCCCCGCTACATTGTCACTGAAGGTCCTTAAAATGGAAGCTCTTCTTTCCTGTGGCGTAGTCTCCTACAATCTGTCCCTCGCCTTCGATCGTGTACTTGTAGGTCACAAGCCCTTCGAGACCGACGGGGCCGCGGGCGTGTACCTTCCCGGTGGAGATGCCCACCTCCGCTCCGAAGCCGTAGCGGAAGCCATCGGCAAATCGCGTGGAAACGTTGCGATAGACCCCTGCAGAGTCAACAAGTGTCCGGAAGACCTCCCAGGCGAAGTCCTTCTTCGTAATGATCGCGTCCGTATGGTGCGAGCCGTAGCGGTTGATGTGCTCGGCCGCTTCCACCGGCCCGTCCACAAGGGCCACGGAAAGAATGAGATCCAGATACTCCTTCGCGAAGGCATCGTCCGCCATCACCTCGGTCACGGGTACGATGTCCGCAGCCTCCTTCGAACCACGAAGCTCCACGCCTGCATTTGCCAGTGCATTTGCCAACTTCGGCAAAAACTCTTTGGCAATGCAGCGGTCCACCAGCACGGTCTCGACCGCGTTGCAGGCGGCGGTGTACTGGGTCTTCGCGTCCACGATCACGCGGAGTGCCAACTCCTGGTCGGCATCCCTGTCCACATAGATATGGCAAATGCCGTCTGCATGGCCCATGACGGGAATTTTGGTGTGGTCCATGATGTA
>CADCQU010000024.1 GCA_902803635.1 uncultured Lachnospiraceae bacterium
CGCTGCGCGGAGGTGACGGAGGCGATGATCGGGCAGGAGGTGACCCTCATGGGCTGGGTCGCCAAATGCAGAAACAAGGGCGGAATTGCATTTGTCGATCTCCGCGACCGTTCGGGCATCATGCAGGTGATTTTCGAGGGGGAGGGCCAGGACGCCGGCTCCTTAAAGAGCGAGTACTGCATCGCTGTCACGGGCACGGTGCAGCACCGCGCCGGGGCTGTCAATGAGAACCTCCGCACGGGCACGCTGGAGGTGGTCGGGAAGGAGCTGGTGGTGCTCTCCGAGGCGCTGACGCCGCCCTTCCATGTCCGCGACGATATCGACACCCGCGAGGAGCTTCGGCTCCGCTACCGCTATCTCGACCTTCGCCGTCCGGAGCTGACCCACAACCTCATCCTCCGGAGCCGCATGGTGCAGCTCGTCCGCGACTTCCTCTCGGGCGAGGGCTTCCTTGATATTGAGACGCCGGATCTCATCGGCTCCACGCCGGAGGGCGCCCGCGACTACCTCGTCCCGAGCCGCGTGCATCCGGGCTGCTTCTACGCGCTGCCGCAGAGCCCTCAGCTCTTCAAGCAGCTCCTCATGTGCTCGGGCTTCGACCGCTACTACCAGATCGCCCGCTGCTTCCGCGACGAGGACCTTCGCGCCGACCGCCAGCCGGAGTTCACGCAGATCGACATGGAGCTGTCCTTCGTGGGGCAGGACGACGTCATGGACGTGAACACGAGGCTTTTGGAGTACGTGCTCTCGCGCCTTGCGCCTCTTTACTCTGACCTGGAGTTCCCGAAGGAGCTTTCCGAGGCCGCAGAGAAGGCAGCCGCGAAGATCCGTGCAAACGGCATCCCGAAGATGACCTGGCAAATGGCGATGGACAAGTACGGCTCGGACAAGCCGGACCTTCGCTTTGGTATGGAGATTATCGACCTTTCCGAGGCGGCAAATGGCTCCGGCTTCCCGGTCTTTGCAAATGCTCTTGCCGAGGGCGGCTTTGTCCGCGGCCTCAACGTGAAGGGACAGGGAGCCCTTCCGCGAAAGAAGATCGACAAATTGGTCGAGGTCGCGAAGACCTACGGCGCGAAGGGCCTTCCCTACATCGCCATCGCGGCCGACGGGACGAAAAAATGCCCGTTCGCGAAATTTGTCTCCGAGGAGGAGCTTGACAGACTGGTCGCCGCGATGGGCGGCGAGAACGGCGACCTCCTTCTCTTTGCGGCGGACTCCTTCAAGGTGGTCTGCGCAGCTTTGGGCGCCCTTCGCCTGCATTTGGGCGAGCAGCTCGGCCTCTATGACAAGAACGAGCTCTGCTTCCTGTGGGTGACGGACTTCCCGCTTCTGGAGTGGTCGGAGGAGGAGAAGCGCTTTACCGCGATGCACCACCCGTTCACGATGCCGAACCTGGAGGACTGGGACATGATCGATTCGGATCCCGGCAAGGTCCGCGCACTGGCCTACGACATCGTCCTCAACGGCGTGGAGCTGGGCGGCGGCTCGGTGCGTATCCACATCGACGAGGTGCAGGAGAAGATGCTGGAGGTCATCGGCTTCTCGAAGGAGCGGGCCGAGGCGCAGTTCGGCTTCCTGCTCACGGCATTTAAGTACGGGGTTCCGCCACACGCGGGCCTTGCCTACGGCCTGGACCGTCTGGTGATGCTCCTTTGCGGGGCCGACAACATCCGCGACGTCATCGCCTTCCCGAAGGTGAAGGACGCCTCGGACCTTATGATTGACGCGCCCTCGACGGTGGAAGAGAAGCAGCTTGAGGAGCTTCACATCGCGGTGGTGGAGGAGAAGAAGGAGTAATGGAGGCAGGCATGGAAAGTCCGGCGGTAAAGACCCGGCATGAGCTTTTGAAAATCTTCGGGATTGGCGTCCTGGTGGGGGGGATTTCCTTCGCCTGGTCCATCATCCTGAACGGCGGCCTTTTCTCCCTCGCGGGGGACTTCAACGCGCAGCAGATTCCATTTGCCATGGCCGGGAACGATGCGATCAAGGCCGGGCAGTGGGGCTGGGCGTGGTTTCTGGACCTCGGCTCGGGCTTTATCGGCGGGCAGTCCTTCTACACGCTGGGCAATCCGTCCTTCTGGATTTCCCTTCTCTTCCCGTCGTCATGGTTCATGTATGTCGTGGGGTGGCTCTACGCGCTCAAATATGCCGTGGCCACGCTCACGGCGTATATGTACATCCGCCAGTATGTGAAAAATTTCCGGACCGCCTCCATCGGCGCCCTGCTCTATGCATTTTCCGGCTTCATGGCGACAAATCTGTTGTTCTACCATTTCCACGACGTCGTCGCCCTCTTCCCGTTGATGCTCGTCACGCTGGACGGGATCATGCTGCGGAAACGCAAGGGACTGTTTATTTTCGCGGTCTTTATCAACGCGGTTGTGAATTATTATTTCATTATCGGGGAGATCATCTTCCTGGCCGCGTACTATATCATCCGGTATCTCGTGCCGGATTTCCGGGCGAACATCAAAAAGCTTTTGCAAATCCTCTTTGAGGGTGCCCTTGGCTGCCTTCTGGGTGCGGCACTCCTCGTGCCAAGCTTCCTTTTCACGATTCAGAATCCGCGCGTTACCGTCGATTACACCGGCTCGAACTCCGGCGTTTTCACCTTCGAGCGGTATCTCTACATATTAAAAGGACTGCTCTTCCCGGGCGAGGTCATGTCGCACCAGTGCGCGGTCATCCGCACGAATTTCTCCTCCTGCAACGCCTACCTTCCCATGGTCGGGCTGGTGCTGGTCATCGCGTTCCTTTCGCTCCACAAGAAGCACTGGGTCTCGCGGATGCTGAAATTCTCGCTGGTGATGGCGGTGGTGCCGTTTTTCAATGCGTCCTTCTCGCTATTTGCAGGCCTCTACTGCCGGTGGTACTATATGCCCCTCCTCATCATGGCCCTTGCCTCCGCGATCGTGCTGGAGCGGTGGGACGTGGAGCGGAAGACGGCGGACCACCGCGCCTACATGGCCATCCGCAGGGCCGAAGAGCTTCGTCTGCAGAAGGAGGCTGAGGAATTGGCAAATGGCCCCGCCACGATTGCGGAGGCTGCTCGGCTGGCGGAGCTTTCGGCAAATGCCAACGGTTCGCTGCCGGGGAACGAAAGCACGGCCGAGGGGAGAAAACAGAGACAGGCTTACTCGCCGGAGGATCCGAGGTTCCGCATGGTGCGGGCGTCCGTTCCGGACCCGGAGGGGAAGCCGAAGCGGAAGCCCACGGAATCGGAGCGGGCCATCACGAAGGGCTTCATCATCTGGGGTCTCATCCTGCTTGGCTTTACGGCCTTCCTGGTCTTCGTGCCCTGGAAGGAATCGGAACCCAGCAAGATCTACAGCTGGTGGCAGTATACGATCTGGGCCTCGGTGAGCGGGCTTGGCACGCTGCTTACGTGGCTCATTCTCACGAAGAAACGGAAGAAGCGCCTCCGCACGATGGCGATTGCGGTGATGTTCTTCTGCGTCCTTACCACCGGCGGGGTCGTCCTCTCGTACCAGATTGTCCACGGCGAGGGTGCGAGGAAGGTGTATGACCGCCTGATGACCTCGGCGAAGATTGATTATACGACGCCCGAGTACCGGTTCCAGGGGCGGGACAACCTGGAAACCCTGGCGCACGGCTACCCGGCTTCCGGGAATTTCTGCAGCACCGTGGCGGGCTCCATTTTCCGCTTCTACGAGGGGCTCGGCCTCTCCCGCGACGTGAAGAGTCCCGACGCTCCGGACGGCCTCTACACTCTTATTTCGGCCCGCTATTCCACGGCCAGAAAGCCGGCGGAGGACCAGGAGCCGATCCAGGTGGTCTACGGCGATAACGTAACCTACTATGTGTATGAGGACGAAACAATACCGCCCATCGGCTTTACCCAGGATACGTACATGACCCTGAGCGAGTTCAAGCAGACCAACACGGCCACGCGCTGCATCCGGATGCTGCGGACGCTCATCGTGGCGGATGAGGACGAGGAAAAGGTCTCCGGCATCCTTCGGCATTACGACGATGATGTGGACGGGGTGCCGGCAAAGTGGCAGATCGAGGACGCCGGGACGGCGCATCTGGAGGAATCCTCGCGGGACGTGGAGCGGGACAGCTGGCATTATGCGTCGACCATCACCACCTCGCAGGACAAATACGCGTTCTTCTCGATTCCGAATGACGATGGCTGGTCCTGCACGGTGAACGGGGAGGCTGTCGAAATCCTCGATTCCAACGGCTTCATGGCGGTGCCGCTCAAGGCCGGTGAGAACCGCGTGGTCTTCCACTATGAGATTCCGGGTCTCAAGATGGGCATCTACATGAGCCTCGGCGCGGTCCTCGTGACGGTCCTGTACTTTTTCATCGTTTTTTGCTACTGGTTTTTCAAGGGAAGGAAGAAGGACGCCATGACGGGCTGGGTCCCGGAAGGCGAGCTTGCCGTCCACGGAGATTTTTCCGGGGAGGAGCCAAAGAAGATTAAGGCGGAAAATGTGGAAGAGACTGCTTCCGGCGATTCTACCGGGAAGGCTTTCGAGGCTTCTGCCAGTAGTCCTGCTGGAATGCTGGAGGATGTGGTGTGGCCATTTGCCAAAGGCAAGATGGAGGACGAAGACGGAACAGCTCCGAAGGCATGAG
>CADCQU010000025.1 GCA_902803635.1 uncultured Lachnospiraceae bacterium
ACGCAAGGATCATACAAACTCATAGTTTCCGTTCCTCCTCTCCGTCGTCCCGCTTTTATCCAAAGCCAATCTGAACATAAAAGTTCAGGCTCCCATATTTCTGTCATTCTGCTATGGCTTGTAATAGCCCAACATCATATGGAGTATCTATTTTGTCATGGCTCATCTGTAGTTCGTTTAATAGTGTACAGGAAGCTGAGGAGCAAAGCGACGACTTCGGCACTATTCCCGTCTTTCCAAAACACGCTTATTCGCCAAACTAAGCAGAAAGCCAACCAAAAGCGCACATCCGCAAATAGCAGCAAATATGCAGAGGCCAATCGGAAGTCCCCAAGTTGCAAAACCGTACCAATCATTGGAATGTGCTCTACCGCCAACGCCATTTATCAACAGATTAAGAAGATAAGACATCCCATAAAGCAATGGCGGAATCATCGCTGCCAGTTTTACGGGCATCCGAATCGGCCACGCATTATAAAGAATATAGTCCGCCATGGCCAGCACCGGGATTACCAGATGAAAAAAGAAATTGGCCGGCCCGAGCACGCTGGCAAGGCCGGCGAGCGGAGCAAAGAAGGCAAATACAACGAGGAAGGTCAGGCCGACCGCGCTGGTTGCGACATAATTCCAGACCGCTAGTTTTTTCCCCTCTTCCATCCCCGTATTTCTTTTGAAGGACACAAGGATGGCCACGGAAATGCCCCCGCGAAACACATTTGACATGACGGTAAAATATCGTATGTTTGCAAGCCCGGACTCCCAAAAGCCTCCAACACGATTACGCGCCGCCATTATACACCAGGCAAGAACCGTTAGTATGATAATCATCCCATTGAGGATGCTTCTTTTTTTCCTTATCGTCATACGTGAAATCCTCTTGAGACTTTACACTCTCTCCGAAATCTGCAGCAATACTTTCCAGAAAAAATTGAAGCAAGGATACAACGGTGGGACAGTTCCTGGACCCGTTTTCGAATTGGTAAACCATTGTTATACCCGAAAATCCGGGTTATTCCATTATAGCAGAGATGCACTTATGAATAGAGGCTATTCTCCATGCGGGATTTGCGACCCGTGATGGAGAAGTGTGGTCTTTAAGAAAAGCGACGGGGATTAGTTTGCCTCGTCGCTTTTTCTCGTCCTCTTCTCATATCTTTTCTTGTAATAGCCCATGCTTCAGTATGTGATGAGATGATGTCTCCGAAATACTAATTGCTCGTTTCTTGATTCAAAACGCCTTCATCTCATCAGGTGTCAAATGGAAAAAGCGAACGGCATTCGAAAGCGTCAGAGCACCGTTTTGAATAGCTTCCTTAATGGAAGCAAGCTCCTTCGCCCGATCCTTTTTCGCCGCCTCTTCCGCCGCCTCTTCCGCCGCCTCTTCCCGCTGGACGCGGATGTCTGTATCGTAGTCGTATTCTGCAATGAGCATATTGATCACCTCCGAACCTTTGCGAAGGAGGTATTCCCGCAGGATTCCCTCCTGAATGCACTGCTGCACCGCCACTTCGAGTGGATTCGCCTGACTCTTTGCCAGACGGACCTTCTCCACGAACATGCTGTATTCGCGGAGGACTTGACACTTGTCAAGGATGTTATGGTGGTTTGCGTAGTTGATGTTAATGACCTTTACCTTGACCTCCAACATCGGCGAGTCCGTGGTCGTTACGAAGGCATCCGAGAGCTTCATTTCACCTTCCGTCGGGTACTGGTCCGTACCGTTGTAGAAGACGTAAAAGCTGGAGCCCGGCACGGCGATGCGATTCTTCCGATATCTATAATACCAATGTATCCACAGAATATGCAAGACGGAATAGTTCACAAATTTTCAGCTCAATTTTTGTGCAAAAAATGAATCCACAGTCAAAATTTTCAGAAAAGTGCACAAAAAATCCACACCCATTTTTGTGCAAAACGTGCATCCAAAACTTTTACTCCATGCTTTTAACTAATATGTGAACATATTATCCCTTCGAGTTCCCGCTAAACGCAACACGCGAGCTTCCAGAAAAGCCGGAGGCGATTTACAGTACAGCGGTCTATTTTAAAAATGATTACGAGGACGATTGGATCGTCGATCCATTTGTCAAGGAAATTCACATCCTCAACAACGACCAAATCGTCCGCAACATGCGAGAATTTGTCCTGATGGCCGTTGATTATGTGTAAAGGAATCTTCACCGCAGAACAAGCTCCCTTCAAACAGGAGCAAGGATACAACACGGGGACAGATCCCCGGAGCCGTTTTCGAATTGGTAAACAATTCAAATGCGGTGCCAGAGACCTGTCCCCGAATTAATCGTGGTTATTGTCCTTCTCCATCCGCTATATTATTGCAGAGGCTGATGACCAGTACGTCCTCCGAGGCCGGGCTTTTGACAAAGTAGTTGCTGGTCTCCACCTTGCGATAGATGCCGTCGTCGCCAATCTGTCTGGTGATCAGGTGGAATTCCTTCTTTCCCTCATCGTATAGGCGGAGCTGGTTCTCCCGGCAGAACATGGCATGCCATCTCTCCTGGTCTTCCGGATGCATGGACATCGTTCCGTGTGCAATCCATCCATCGTTTCCTCTCCTTCAGGGGAGACAAGGCCCTCCGTTTTTCCAAACGATTACGCATCCTCGTCCCCAAATTCATCTTTGCGAAACGGGCTGTCTTCAATCTCGGTGATATCCTCCACTGAAATACTGACTTTCCGAAGTGCCGAGAACCGCATTTTCCTTATATAATGCGCGACGATCGAGCTGAGCACAAAGCCGATACTCATTCCCAGAAGGGTCAGCAGACAGTTTACAGAATAGGAAGAAACCATCTGCGCGTCATTGATGTAGACACCGACGAGCGCGTAGTAAAACAGGTCACCGGGTATCATCGGAATGATGGCCGGATAGATGTAGTACGTTGACGGATCGCGACGAACCGTGGCCATCGCCTCAGCATACAGTCCGGCGGCGAGCGCCGCGACGGTGATGTAGATGAGGCGGGAAGGAATGACCGGGGCAAGCACGATCAGAAGGGTTCTCGTAAGAGCACCTCCCAGCCCGGCGCACCAAAGATCCCGGTTTGGGATGCGAAAGACCACGCCGAAAGCGGCGGATGCCATGAAGGAAATCAGGATCAGAAACAGGGGATTGGACCGGGTGACAACGACCGCATTGCTCATCCCGTCACGCATGCCAAACATCAAGAGGGCGACATAAATCCCCATCGCCAGGGCCATGGTCTCGATGAACACCTTTGCGACCTGCAGGATCCCGTTCATCTCGTTGCCGCAGAGGAGATTCCGAACCGCGTTGACAAGCGGGATACCGGGGATGACCAGCATCGACACCGTAATCATAATGACGGGCACGTTTTCGCCCATGCCGGCCTGCATGACAAGAACCGCCACCACGGTTGCCAGCCACATGATCAGTGCATTTGTCACAAGGCGGTTTAAGCCCGGTTTTTCCGCCCAGATCATAATATAATGCGTGGCAATGACAATGAGGATAACCGCGAACACCTCCGGCGCATTTCCGCCGAAAATGAGGCACAGGCAGCTGAGCGCGATAATCTGCCCGAGCAGAATCTGCCAGTCGGGCCGCTCCCTGACCTCCGAAGCGTCCAGCAGCATTTGCCGAAGCCTTTTTGGGGACGGTTTTTCCCGCACGACCGTGTAGGACAGGCTGTTGAGCGATTTCAGCCGGTAAAGATGAATCCCGGCCGGCGGAATCGTGCACTGCCGGGAAATATAATCCCCGTCCACATCCAGCGCGCTGAGCGAGATGTTGGTGTTGAGGAGATACAGGCTGACGTCAGAGAGCGAATATGCATTACAAATATGCTCCACCGCAAGCTGTACCCGTTCCAGATTCGCGCCGCTGACAACCATGCGGCGGCTGAGCTCTACGCAAAACTCCAGCACCAGTTCAGAATCTGTCTTTGTTTTCATAACACCCTCCCACCGCTGGTTACCTTACAGACAATTTCTTTACATTATTATCTAACGATAGCCGAACCGTTGTCAAGGTAAAATTGGGAGACAGAAAACCATCCCCTGCCTCCCTTATCCCTTTTCATGCACCCCGAGCTTCTCCATTAGTTCCGCCCTGGAAAGGGGTGGCACATGGCTGTGGAGGAAGTATTTTATGTCGAGCGGTACCAGGGCATCGGCCATTTGCCGGCAAAGCCTCCAATCCTTCTTCCAGTCCGGGAACCGCCCGCTGGAAGCATCGCCGAGGAAAAGCACCTTCTCGCCCGGCACCTCCACGAAGGTCGAATCGTCGGTGTGCGGCGAGGGTGCCTCGAAAATGCGGATTGGGCAGTTGCCAGCGTCGAAGAACCTTTGTCCGGTGAATTCCATGTCCGCCGGGACAACCTTGACCGGCCTTCCGCCTGCATATTCCTGGCGGATGCTCTCATCATTGGCAAAAAAGAACCCCGTGCCCTCCCGAGCGATGCGGCCCTGGAAATCGCGAAGATATTGGTTCGTGCGGGCATTTGCCAAAGAATTCCCCACAATCGCGTGCAGGCCCAGGGTATGGTCCCAGTGCCAGTGCGTCAGCACGGTGAGCTGCGGCAGCGGCAGCCCCTCCGCCTGAATGGCCTCGTAAAACTCCCGCGTGTGCGCGTCCGAATGCCCCGCGTCCACGGCCATGCTCCACGAATCCCCTCGAATATACCCCAAGTGCGGGCGGTCCCGCCTCTCCTCCGACGGAGAATACCAGATACGCTCTGTCAAATGTACCAGCTTCATAACGCTCACCTTCCTTTCCCTTTCGTCTGCATTTCTGTCGGAAAATGTAAGCGAGCCAAAATATGTCAGCTACGACATATTTTGGCTCGTTTTGTCGATTTTCTACCAATGGTTTCCACTCAGCCCCTGCTGATTAAGGCTTTTCTTCATCGCGAAAGTCTTGACATTCCAATGGAAGCCAGCATGAAAAAGTTGGCATCTGAATTGTAATTGCCAAAGTATTGGCTTCCTTATGCCTGCGGCTGTTCCTCAGCGGTTGATTTTTTCCGGCGGGTATAGGGGCGTTTTTTCTTCGGTTCGGATGTACCCTCTGCCGCTGGGGCTTCGCCGGCCGTTTCCGTATTTTTCCGGCGATGATAAGGGCGTTTTTTCCTCGCAGGTTCCGCGTCCTCCTGATTCGTTTTTGCTGTTGGTTCCGTCTGGGTCAATTCGAGTGCGGGTTCTGCCTTTTCCGCTATGGCTGCGGGTTCCGCTTCCTTAGTAGCCTCTGCTTTTTTTGTTTTGGTCGAAGACTTTGTTTTTGACGCTTTGGCTGCGAGTTCCGCTTCCTTAGTAGTCTCTGCTTTTTTTG
>CADCQU010000026.1 GCA_902803635.1 uncultured Lachnospiraceae bacterium
ACGGAGAGGGAAATCGTTAATTCCGTTGACAAGGTCTGCGATATCGTGGACAAGGCGGTGAACCGGCAGGATTTTAAAAATTTGAACAGGGATATCCACAGGGCCATGGAGCCGATGCGGAACATGAGGCCCGGCGACATGCGGTCGTGGACGCAGGTCCCGCCGAAGCCGAAGAACAACTGGCGGGAGCAGAACGCCGGACGGCCGATGAACGGCGGGCACATGGAGGGGAGCGGGAACGCCTTCCACGGGACCTACCGGGGGCCGCAGCGCACGTACGGGCCGACGCGGACGCAGCAGCGGCCGCCGAAGATTGAGAGCGTCCTTTTTAAAAAGGCGAGCACGACCGGGGCGAAGGCGATGTTCGGGATTGGGCTTGCCGGGGCGCTGATCAACGGCTCGATTGCGGCCATGCTGCTTTTAGCATCTGTCTTTTCGCGGATGGTCTTTACGCCGCTCGCCATTGTTTTCGGTGTGATCGCGCTGGCATTTGCCTTCATGAGCGCGGTGGGGTCGCGGAATACGAAGCGGCTCGAACGCTACGAGGTCTACCGCTCGCTTCTCGAGGACAAGAAATTTGCCTCGGTCGCGGAGCTGGCGGCGGCCGTGAACCAGTCGGAGAGGAAGACGAAGGCGGATTTGCGGCTCCTCATGCAGGAGGGGTACTTTACGCAGGGACATTTTGACGTGAAGGAGACAACCTTCATCGTCTCGGACGAGATGTACGCGATGTACCGCGCGACCGAGGAGAACGCGGCCCGCGTCCGTGCGGAGGAGGCGAAGAAGGAGGCCGAGGCAAATGTCCTGCCCCCGGACGTGCGTGAGCTTCTGACGAAGGGCGAGGAGTACATCCAGCGGATCCACGAGGCAAATGACAACATCCCGGACCGCGGGATTACCGACAAATTGGACCGCATGGAGGCGATCGTGACGAGGATTTTCGAGGAGGTGCGGAAGAACCCGTCCCTTGCGGGAAACCTCAATATGTTTATGGATTATTACCTGCCGACCACGATTAAGCTGGTCGGGGCGTACGAGGAGATGGATCGCCAGCAAATGCAGGGCGAGAATATCCGGAACGCGAAGGCGGAGATTAGCGATTCGCTGGATACGATTAACGATGCCTTCGAAAAGCTCCTTGACAGCTTCTTCGCGGACACCGCGATGGACGTCTCGACGGACATCAGCGTGATGAAGACGATGATGAAGCAGGAGGGGCTGACGGACGACGATCTGACCGCGATGCGGAAGAAGCAGGCGACGAAGGCCGCCGGGACGGCCCGGCAAATGCAGACGCAGACGGCTGCGGGTTCCTCGGGTGGTCAGCAAATGCAGCCGCAGGGCGGACAGAAGAGGCAGGCGGCTTCCGGTTCAGAGGGACAGCAGGTGCAGCTGACCTTCGGGACGGGGGCACCCAAGGTGCAGTCGGATGCGCCGCTCAAGGAGGAGGACATCTACGGGCTTGAGGATGCGCCCGAGGGGATGGTCTCCATGCCGCTGGGCGGGGAGGAGGATTTTTAAGGAGCTTTAATAATTTTATTATAAAGAAGGAGAGAAACCATGGGTATCGAGTTGACATTTGGCGCGAATGACATTGATGCGGCGGCGGCGATGATGAATGAGGAGCTGGCGGCGGCTGCGCAGGCGGCTCCGGAGGTTATGGAGACGGCGGCGGAGACATTTGACAATGGTGCGGCGCAGGCGGCGGCTTATGTGCAGCAGGCCCCGACTCCGGCGGCATATGGGCAGCAGGCTTACGGGCAGGCGGCTTATGCTCCGGCCCCGGCGGAGACATTTGACGATGGACCCGTGCAGGCAGCCCCGATGGCGGCCCGTCCGGTCGTGGCCGCACAGGAGGCTCCGGCTGCGGTACAGGCGGCTCCGCAGCTCGTCTTCGGGGAAGCCCCGGAGCTGGCGGAGGTGAAGAAGCCCGAGGAGCCGGCGAAGGCCGTCATTGACGACAGCATCCTCACGGCGGCAGAGAAGAAACAGGTGGAGGATTTCTCGAAGCAGATTAACCTTGCGGACACGAACTCCATCCTCCAGTACGGGGCCGGCACGCAGAAGAAGATGTCGGACTTCTCGGACACGGCCCTGCAGAGCGTCCGCGCCCGTGACCTTGGGCAGGTGGGCAGCATGCTGACCGGCGTCGTGGACCAGCTTCGCGAGTTTACTCCCGAGTCGGAGAAGGAGAGCGGCTTTTTGGGCGGGCTCTTTAAGAAGCCGAAGAGAAGGGCCGACCAGATGAAGGACAAGTACGACAGCGCGAGCGCGAATGTCGAGAAGGTGGCGAAGGCCCTGAAGGATCACCAGATCGTCCTCATGAAGGACATCGCGACGCTCGACAAGATGTACGCCTCGAACCTTGCCTACTACAAGGAGCTGACGATGTACATTATCGCCGGCAAGCTGAAGATTGAGGCCGTGAAAAATGGCCCGCTGGCCGAGGCGCGTAAAAAGGCCGAGCTTTCGGGGCTTCCGGAGGATGCCCAGGCCGTGAAGGACCTGGAGGATCAGATTAACCGCTTCGAGAAGAAGATTTATGACCTCGAGCTGACCCGCACGATCTCCATTCAGACCGCGCCGCAGATCCGCCTCATCCAGAGCTCGGACACGATGATGGTCGAGAAGATCCAGTCGACGCTCGTGAACACGATCCCGCTCTGGAAGAACCAGATGGTGCTCGCGCTTGGCATTGAGGACGCGACGAAGGCGGCCAACGCGCAGGCGGCCGTGACGGAGATGACCAACAAGCTCCTCCAGGCAAATGCGGACAAGCTGAAGATGGCGACGATCGAGACCGCGCAGGCTTCGGAGCGTGGAATCGTGGATCTTGAGACTTTGAAGCACACAAATGAGGCGCTGATCTCCACGCTCGATGAGGTGGCGAAGATCCAGGCCGAGGGCCGCGAGAAGAGGGCCCAGGCCGAGGTCGAGCTCGCCGGGCTGGAGAAGGACCTCAAGGACAGGCTGCTGAGCATGCAGAAATAAAAGATGATTTTTGTGGATTTCTAATGAATGTAAGAGGGTTCTTCCGGGACGGAAGCACCCTCTTTGTGCATATTCTGGGGAGCTTGAACTGTTTTTGCCACCTGGAATCAGCCACAAAGATGGAAAAGGGAGGCATGAGGCTGATTCTGCGTCCATGCTTGCCTCCTGAAATCAGCCACAAGAGTGGAAAAGGGAGACTTGTGGCTGATTCTGCGGGCACGCTTGCCTTCTAAAATCAGCTACAAGGGTCGAAAAGCTTTTTTTCATTGACAGAAGCGGCAAGTCGATATAAAATTAGGGAATATTTTAAGGAAGGCAAATGGCTGCGCCGGCGGCCGGGAGGGAGTTATGAAAAAAGAACTTGCGAAGACCTACGATCCCAAGGGCATTGAGGACCGCCTGTACCAGAAATGGCTGGATGGCGGGTATTTTCACGCGGAGGTGAATCCGGATAAGAAACCGTTCACGATTGTCATGCCGCCGCCCAACATCACCGGGCAGCTCCACATGGGCCACGCCCTCGACAACACGATGCAGGACATCCTGATCCGCTGGAAGCGGATGCAGGGCTACGAGACCCTCTGGCAGCCGGGCACGGATCACGCCGCCATCTCGACCGAGGTGAAGGTCATCAAGCATCTGGCCGCGCAGGGAATCGAGAAGGAAAAAATCGGCCGCGAGGAGTTCCTCAAGCACTGCTGGGACTGGCGGAAGGAATACGGCAGCCGCATCGTGAACCAGCTCTACAAGCTCGGCAGCTCGGCGGACTGGGCGCGCGAGCGCTTCACGATGGACGAGGGCTGCTCGGAGGCGGTGCAGGAGACATTTATCCGTCTCCATGAGAAAGGCCTCATCTACAAGGGCAACCGCATCATCAACTGGTGCCCGGTGTGCAAGACCTCCATCTCGGATGCCGAGGTGGAGCACGTGGACCAGAACGGCTTCTTCTGGCACATCAACTATCCGGTGGTGGGCGAGCCGGGCCGCTTCGTCGAGATTGCGACGACCCGCCCGGAGACGATGCTGGGCGATACGGCGGTGGCCGTGAACCCGGAGGACGAGCGGTACGCGGACATCGTGGGCAAGACGCTGGAGCTTCCGCTCACGGGCCGCACGATCCCGGTCATCGCAGACGAATACGTGGACAGGGAATTCGGGACCGGCTGCGTGAAAATCACGCCGGCGCACGACCCCAACGACTTTGAGGTGGGCAAGCGCCACGACCTCGAAGAGATTAATATTATGAACGACGACGGGACGATGAACGGGCTCTGCGGCAAATACGCCGGCCTCGACCGCTACGAGGCCCGCAAGCAGATCGTCGCGGACCTTGACGCGCTCGGCCTTCTCGTGAAGGTGGTGCCGCACACCCACGCCGTGGGCACGCACGACCGCTGCGGGACGACCGTGGAGCCGATGGTGAAGCCGCAGTGGTTCGTGGCGATGAAGGAGCTTGCCAAGCCGGCCATCGAGGCCGTGAAAAATGGCGACCTCACCTTCGTGCCGGAGCGATTTGACAAGATTTATCTCCACTGGCTGGAGAACATCCGCGACTGGTGCATTTCCCGCCAGCTCTGGTGGGGCCACCGCATCCCGGCCTATGCCTGCAGCAATTGCGGTAAGATTACAGTGGCGAGGACGATGCCCGAAAAATGCCCGCACTGCGGGGGCGAGCATTTGGTGCAGGATCCGGATACGCTGGACACCTGGTTCTCGTCGGCCCTCTGGCCATTCTCGACGCTCGGCTGGCCGGAGAAGACCCCGGAGCTCGAATATTTCTATCCGACCGATGTCCTCGTGACCGGTTACGACATCATTTTCTTCTGGGTCATCCGCATGGTGTTCTCGGGGTACGAGCACACAGGCAAATGCCCGTTCCACCACGTGCTGATCCATGGCCTTGTCCGCGATTCGCAGGGGCGGAAAATGTCGAAGTCGCTTGGAAATGGCATCGACCCGCTCGAAGTCATCGACAAATACGGGGCGGACGCGCTGCGCCTTACGCTGATGACGGGCAACGCGCCGGGCAACGACATGCGCTTCTACTGGGAGCAGGTGGAGGCGAGCCGGAACTTTGCGAACAAGATCTGGAACGCGAGCCGTTTCATTATGATGAATCTGCCGGAGGGAGAGATTCGGGAGCCGGAGAAGTATGAATTAAAGCCGGCCGACCGCTGGATCCTCTCGCGCATCAACACGGTGACCCGCGAGGTGACGGAGAACCTGGAGCACTACGAGCTCGGCATGGCCGTGCAGAAGATTCACGACTTCCTTTGGGACGAGTTCTGCGACTGGTACATCGAGATTGCGAAGTTCCGCTTCCTGCTGGCCGACGAGACGGCGAAGAACGCCGCCCTCTGGACGCTGCGGACGGTGCTCAGCAAGGGACTCAAGCTCCTCCATCCGTACATGCCCTTTGTCACGGAGGAGATTTACACGACGCTGAACCCGGAGGAGGAGACCATCATGACCTCCGCCTGGCCGGTGTACGAGGAGCAGTGGAACTTTAAGGATTCCGAGATTCAGATGGAAATCTTCCGCTCGATGGTGAAGGGCATCCGAAACATCCGTTCGGAGATGAACGTGCCGACGGCCCGGAAGACGGAGATTTTCGTGGTGCCGAAGGACGACCATGGGAAATGGGTGTTCGAGAACATCCTGAAGACCATGCAGGGCTTCGAGCGGATGGTCTTCGCGAGGGAGTTCAAGATTATGGACGACAAATCCGAGGTGCCGGAGGATTCGGTGACGGTGACGCTGGCAAATGCGGTGCTCTATATTCCGCTGAATGAGCTGGTGGACCGCAAGAAGGAGATTGAGCGGCTTCGGAACGAGCATGAGAAGATCCTGAAGGAGATTGCGCGCGCGGCCGGGATGCTGAAGAATGCGAACTTCCTTCGGAAGGCCCCGGAGTCGAAGGTCTACGAGGAGCGCATGAAGCTTGCGCGGTACCAGGCGGTGCAGGCGCAGCTTCTGGAGCAGCTGAAGAAGTACGAATAAGGTTTGCTTGGCGGCCTGCCGCAAGGGGGCTGCTGGATTACGAATAGGCAAATGGGCAGGCGGCTCGGACGCTTTACGGCGGCAGGGCTGCCTGCTTTCTTTATTGGCGTTACGTCGGCTCCTATCTGTCCTTGTTACAGTTTAGGTGACCCTCATTTTTTGTCATTCTGAGGAGCGAAGCGACGAAGAATCCCGTCAACTTTGCGAGAAGCCTAACGGGATCCTTCGCTTCGCTCAGGATG
>CADCQU010000027.1 GCA_902803635.1 uncultured Lachnospiraceae bacterium
CCCGACGGACGAGGATTTCCCCTTCGTTCTGGACTGCGCGACCTCGATCGTGCAGCGCGGGAAGATTGAGTACTACGCCCGCGAGGGGAAGCCCACGCCGGCCGGGATGGTGATTTCGGAAAATGGCGAGGCCCTGACGGACAGCGACTACATCTTAAAGGCTCTCGTGGACGGCACGGCGGCCCTGACCCCGCTCGGCGGGATCGGCGAGGAGATGGCCGGATACAAAGGGTATGGCTACGCGGCGGTCGTGGAAATTCTCTCTGCCGCGCTCACGGGCTCCCTCTTTATGAAGCAGCTCACGAATAAAGATGCAAATGGAAACCCGCGCCCCTACCATCTTGGGCATTTCTTTATCGTCATCGACCCGGAGGCGTTCATGGGCCGGGATGTGTTCGAGAAGACGACGGGCGACATCCTGCGCGCTCTCCGCGCCTCGAAGAAGGCTCCGGGACAGGAGCGGATTTACACGGCCGGTGAGAAGGAGTGGGATGCCTGGCTCTTCCGCAAGGACAAGGGTGTGCCCATGGGCGCCGGCGTGCAGAAAGACTTCACCACCGTCCGCGACTGGTACAATTTGCCGTTCACCTTCCCGTTTGAGGGGTGAGAGAAAATGCATAATTTTCTATTACTCGTATCTATAATATTCGTGCTCGTCGTCTGCATCGGCTTTTTCAACGAGAAGGTGACGCGCCTGACCGACGAGATCGCGCTGCTCCTCTTCTCGGCCGTGGTCGGCTGCATCCTCACCGCCATTTGGGCGGGGGTGCGGTCGGTCAACGTGCGAGAGCTTCTGGAAAGCGTCCAGGTCTTTCATTTGAATGAGTACCTTGTGGAGGGCGTGCTCTGCTTCATGCTCTTCGCGGGTTCCCGGAACCTCAAGCTCCGCTCGTTCCGCGCAAATGCCAGGAAAATCGGGGTGCTGGCATTTGTCTGCACGCTCCTGGGGGCCGTCTTCTACGGGGGGCTTTTCTACCTCGTCTGTCTGCTCTTGCATTTGCCCTTTACCTTCCCGATGTGCCTCATGCTGGGGAGCATCATCGCGCCGACGGACCCGATCGCCGCGACGAGCATCCTGAAGAAATTCGGCCTGCCCGAGAAGGTCGGCTTCCTCATGGAGGCGGAATCGCTCCTCAACGACGGTGTCGGCGTGGCCCTCTTCGTCTGCTTCTCCGGCATGGTGGCGGGCGGCAGCGGCTCGGGCTTCCTCCTCCTCATGGCGAGGGAGATTCTGGGAGCCGTCGCGGTCGGCCTAATCATCACCTGCCTCTTCTTCCCGGTCTTTCTTCACACGGCAAATAAACAGCGGCGGATTTTTGTGACACTCCTCATGGTCGCCCTGTCCTACTTCCTCTGCGAGCACCTGGGCTGCTCGGGCGCGATTTCCTGCGTGGTCTGCGGCCTCTGCTTCTCCGCCTTCCGCGAGAAGGCGGAGCGGGACGGCCGGCTCACTGGCCTCACGGAATTCGACGATTTCTGGGAGACGCTCGACGTGCTCCTCAACTCCGTCCTCTACGTCATCCTCGGCCTCACCTTCGTTCGGATTCTGCAAATGCCGATGGTGGCGGTTCTTTCCCTCGCCTCGATCCTCCTCAACCTCATTTGCCGGTTCGGGAGCGTCTTCGCGGGCACCTGGCTCATGGGCGAGCTCCCCGACGGCTACGGCAAATTGAAATTTTCCGCCCTCTTCACCTGGGGCGGCCTACGCGGCGGCCTCTCCATCGCCCTCGCCATGGGAACCGCCGGCCTCGTTTTAGGCGACCAGTACAACATCATCCTCGGCTGCTCCTACGCGATCGTATTCTTCACAACCGTCGTTCAGGGGCTGTCCATGAAGAAAGTGTATCAGCATTTGGCGTGACAAATGCAGGCTGCGGGGGACATCAAAAAGTTACGTTTTTGACATTCTATGTCAAACGGTCTGAATCGGTCGCCGAAAACAGTGGAACAGATTGTAGGCAAGGCCA
The DNA here is from genome assembly GCA_902803635.1 of uncultured Lachnospiraceae bacterium. Taxonomy (GTDB): domain Bacteria; phylum Bacillota; class Clostridia; order Lachnospirales; family Lachnospiraceae; genus Chordicoccus. The sequence continues at coordinate 1,968 of CADCQU010000027.1, forward strand.
TGTGCTAAGGAACTGTTCATCAATAACTCAGGAAATCTGCTTGTCTAAATTCCGCCCTGACTGCGTTGTCGTCAGTCGGCGATGCCC
>CADCQU010000028.1 GCA_902803635.1 uncultured Lachnospiraceae bacterium
TGTGGAAGCCGCGCCGGAAGCTGTTGTGGAAGCCGCGCCGGAAGTTGCCGTTGAAGCTGCAACGGAAGCTCCTGTGGAAGCGTAAGTGCAAGCTGAAGTAGAATATTTTTAGTATTGTACACAGAGGAACGTTAATGATTCTCAAATAGTAAATCCCCTCGCACCTGGTGCGGGGGGATTTTAAGAAGAACCAAATATTTTTTGCTACGCCGACTGACGACAACGCAGTTAGAAACGGATTTTTTGTTACAGTTCAGGAAGCTGAGAAACGCGTCCTAGTGACAACGGATGTGGTAAACTGAAGAATAAGGAGTGTGCTGCACGAAAAGGGACAATTTTGAATTCGTAACGACAGGACAACCGTGGAGCGGATAGGGAGGGTTTATGGAATATTTTGATGTTGTGACGGAGGACGGACGGCCGACGGGGGAGGTTGTCTCCCGGAAGGAGGCCCACGCAAAGGGGATTCTCCACCGCACGGCCCATGTGTGGGTGGTGCGGAGGACGGAAAATGGCGTGGAGATTTTGATGCAAAAGCGCAGCATGGAGAAGGACTCGTTTCCGGGGCAGTACGACACGTCCTCGGCGGGGCATATCCCGGCGGGGGACGAGCCGCTGGAGTCGGCCATGCGGGAGCTTTCGGAGGAGCTTGGGATTGTGGCCGCGCCGGAAGAACTGCACTTTGCGGGAGCCTTTCGCATCCAGTACGAAGAGGAGTTTCATGGCGAGATGTTCCGGGACAACGAGCTGGCAACGGTGTACGTGTATGACGGCGATGTGGACATTAGCAAGCTGCGGCTTCAGGAGAGCGAGGTGTCCGAGGTGCGATGGTTCGACCTTACGGAAGTGTGGGAGGAGATTAAGACCGACCGAAGCAGGTTTTGTGTTCCGACTGGAGGCCTGCGGACGCTGCGGGAGTATTTAGGAGTATAATGCTTTTTGGGAAAGGAGTAAAACAAATGAAAAGGATAATAACGATTTTTCTTGTCGCGATTCTCGTGCTGCAGGTCGGCCTTTGCACTGCATTTGCCGAGAACCTACCGGAAGGAGAGCAGGGTGTAACGATTGGAAGCGAAGAGACGCCGCTTCTTGCGGGGGAGACCGGACAACCGGAAGCTTCCATCAAGATTTTGGGGATTCCCTCATGCACGATTGAAATTCTCAGCGAGGATTTGACATGGACCAAGCCGTACGAGGTTGTAATTTCCGGCGAGGACATCGCGGTCGGGGATGGCACATACACGTACCGCCTGAAGATACGGTCAAACAAGACGCTGACCTTTGATAACCATCTGGAAATTCTTTACCAGGGGATTGGCGGAACCTATGGGATGCACTATGAGATTGATGAGAACGACAACCATATCATGATTGTGACGGGCGTTTTCGAGAACATCATCGTTTCGAGCCCGCTTCTGCAGAAGCTATCCGCCACGCGAAAGGGCTGGATCCTCTCGAAGATCAGCGAGGATTCCTACTTCTACCAGCTGAATTTGCGGACGGCGGATGGGTTCACGTTTGTCAACCGGCTGAGATTCCTCTTCCAGTCGAAGCCTGCCGGCTATACCATCCGATATAAGTATGATCTGGTGACGGATCAGCAGAAGCTGGTGATCAGCCGGATTACGGAGGAGGACCCGGCAATCGTCGAGGATTTGCCGACCGAGTGGGAATCGGAGTCCACGACCGAGGCGTACAAGGCTCTGGCAGCGAAATATACCCCGGCCAGGGCGGAGCTGGTCAAGGTGGCTGCGGGGAAGAGGAAGGTGGCCGCAAAGTGGAAGACACAGAAGAAGGTGTCCGGCTACCAGGTGCGCATTACCGATACGAAGACCGGGGCCGTCGTCAAGACTGTGAAGGTCAGGCAGACGAAGCTTCGCGCCCTGAAGAAGACGCTGACGAAGACGGTGAAGACGCTCACAAGGAAGAAAACCTATAAAATCGATGTCCGCGCCTATAAAAAGGCCGGGGGCTACTCGTTCAAGGGGGAGTGGTCCGAGGCGATGCTTGTGACGACGAAGTGATGAGAGTAGGGAAGATAACTTTGACGATGACAGTTTAAGGCTGATGTGCATCGGCTTAGATAGGCAGAAAAAAGCGTTTCTCTATGGCCAAAGGGTCATGGAGAAACGCTTTTTTTGCTGTCAACTGTACAGGTGAAAAAATCGGGGACAGGTGAGTCTGGGTGGCACTTTTTATACCAATACCCATTTCTCACCTGTCCCCGAATGGGGTTTAGTCGTCGATTGGGACTATATCCGTGGTGTTGTTCCTGGGACAGCTGCTCGAGCAGACGATGTCTTCGTCATTGAACA
>CADCQU010000029.1 GCA_902803635.1 uncultured Lachnospiraceae bacterium
CCAAGGACAGCCTTCTCCTATCTTAACGGAAAATGGCGAATCTTGCAAAACTTTTCTGCAAAAACTTCGAAGAAGTTTTTGCGGCTATCCGTTCAGTCGGCCCCTCTCCGTCACGGCTTCGCCGTGACACCTCCCCCTCAAGGGGGAGGCAAGAGGAGCTGCCGCCGAAAGTGCGGCGACCCTCTCCGTCACCCTTGGCTCCCCGCCTTCTCCTCCCTCTTCTTCTTCACCATCTGGTACCGCTTCCAGATGCCGGAGTAGAGGATGTTGCGCAAGATGTCTACGTCCGTCACAATGGGAAGGCGTTCGAATTCCCGGGCGGTGTCGGCGGCCATCAGCGTCAGCGTATTTTCCACGAGGGCCTCGAAATCCCGCCGCTCGGCAAATGGCGTCCACGGGTTGTATTCCCCCTTCTTCTGATCCTCCTCCAAATCCTCGAAGGCGTCGAGCAAATAGACAAATTTCCCGAGATAGTGCCCGAGGCATCGAAGGACGTCAGACCACTCGTCCTCCTCCTTCACAAAAAGCTCCGCAAGCATTTTCCCGGTATACCCAGAAATGGTGTCGAGGTCATACACTAAGGCATCCTCGGCGCGGGAAAGCTTTTCGCAATTCTCGCGGATGGCATTTGCCTGGCGGGGATATTTTTCGGCAGCCTTCCGGGCAGCCTTCTTCAGTGCCCCGACGGCCGCCTTCGCCTTGAACGTGCCATCGTCCTGCACGTCGTCCAACGCCTTGTAGTAATAGAGAAGCACGGTCATATCCGCCGCGTAATCGGCAATCTCCCCGGTCAGCATCTCCTGTCGCCTGGCCGGGTGCGCGAGGCACCGCCGCTTCTCCATTTGCAGGGGCTTCTCGTAGAGGCCGCTCAAGAGCAGGTAGAGGAAGGTCATGTCGTAGGTCAGAAAAAGCCGGCCCTTTACGCCATGGCGGCCAAGGGAACGGCAAAGGCCGCAGTAATACCCTCGGTACCGCTTGAACTCCCGAATCTTCAGTTCCTCTTCATTCACCATCACGTATCCGAACAAAATTGACCTCTCCTGCTTCCTGTATCTTATCCACTGTCCCGCACACAGGACAATGATATATTTCTATAGATGCTATTCCAAAAAACTTTATTTCCCTTACTCTTCAAGCGGCACTCGGTTCTGTCATTCTTAGAAGTACGTCCTTCATTGAATCGCCTGCTCTTCACACCTTCGTCTCAAACTGGCGGCCGCATTTGGAGCAGGTCACGCGGATCCTGCCGCGGCCCTTCGGGGCACGGAGCTCCTGCCCGCAGCCCGGGCATTTGAAGTGGGTGTAGGTCTTGCGGTCCTCGAAACGGCTGCGGCGGACACGGAACGACCGGCGGATGCCGTCTGTCATTTGCAGAAATTTCTCGTTCTCCCGTGCGCGGGCCGTGTAGTTCCGTGAGAGCATCCGGAACCAAATGTAGAAAAGCAGGGCCCAGACGGCAATATGCAAGGGCCAGAACCGCAAAAAGATCGATAGAATCACCAGAACAATGAGAACCGTGCTCAGTGCGACACCAAGTTGGTCCGTCCCGTACCGTCCCGCCATAAAGCGGCGGAAGCCGTCGCCCATCCGTTGAAAGATATTTCGCATACAAATGCCTCCACAAGGAAAAAACGTGACACGCTATGCCACCTATTGTAATACGAAAGGAAGCCCGCTTCAACGCATACGGGCTTCCTTTTAGGAAAGTTTAAGATTTTTAGTTACCCAGCCGGCCTCTTATGTCGTATAAATGGTTACATCGTTGTCACCGGGGCTGTAATAGTTCTTCCCGTCAATTTTCTTGCGGGCGACAATGGAAACCTCATAGCTCTCCCCTCTCTTATAGCTGAACTTCTTTCCCTTGACGGTTTCGATGGTTCCGGAGGTGGCGCCGGTCGAGGTATACCCGGCTTTATAATAACCCTTCCAGTTGTCATTTGTAATATATATGTCGTAGCCGTCCACGCCCTTCATTTCCGTCCAGGTAACGTTGATCTTTCCTCCGCTGAGGCTGGCGCCGATGACCACCGGCGTGCTGAGGAGCGCGGCCCAGTTGGACCACTCGCCGTAGCAGGTTTTCTTACCGTCACGGTTTTCAAATGTATAGGTCGACCGCACCCGGCCAAGGTAATAGGTGGCATTCGAGGCATTTTTCAAAACGACGCCATTTTCCGCGGTACTTCCGTTGTCCTTCATATTCCCGGAGCGCGTCTTGACCTCGTACTCGTAGCCAAAGCTATTGTCACTCGGGTTCACGTCCTTCCACTTGAAGCGAAGCTTCTTCGCCTTCACGGCGCTCGACGTCGTCCGAATTGTGTCAATCTTCTCCGGAAGCGTGTAAATGGCTAACGGGTTGTCCACATAATCCTTCAGAACCGTTTTCGATTTGCCGGTTTCAAGATTTGTGTGCTTCAAAATCACCTTAAGCCGGAAAAAGTACCTCTTCCGTGCTTTAAGGCCGGTCACCGTCTTGCCGGTCGCCTTGGCGGAAAGCTTCTCGCCAAATTGCTTCATTTTCTCCGTACTCGTCCCATAATAGAGCTTGTATCCGAGAGTCTGGACTTTCTCGCCTTCTGCCTTGAAGGCCGTCTTGTTCCAACGGAGCGTCACGGAGCTTGTCGTGACCTTAGAGACATCCAGGAAGCCGTCCGCTGCGGACACCGGTCTTGCGGCGAATACGGCAAATGCAATCATCATGGCAAATGCAGCCAGCAAATACGCAACCTTTTTCTTCATTTTCTTCCTCCAAACAAAAATTACTGACAGAAACTATTGCCGAAGCATCTCGTGCGTGAAATTCGCACCAAAACCATCTGAAGCGACGCAGGTGATTCCTCGAAACAACAAGCCCTTCACGAGGGAATGCACCTTATTGCAGAAAGGGAAGCGGAATCGCAACTATCAAATATTGCTCCGCGCCGCAGTCTTCAGGGAGATTTCCATCATCTCATGGAAGCTGTCCTGGCGTTCAATGGCGGTGAGAGCCTCGCCCGTAAATACGTGGTCGGAGATGGTGAGGATCGAGAGTGCTTTCTTTCCTGCATGCATGGCCTGCAGATAAAGACCCGCGGTCTCCATCTCGACGGCAAGCTGGCCCATCTCCTTGGCTTTCTTGTTCGCCTCCGACTGCGGATGGTAGAAGAAATCCGAGGTGTAGACGCTGCCGACGTCGGCCCGCACGCCCATCTCCTCCGCCGCAAGGACGGCGTGGCGGAGCATGTCGAAGTCCGCGCAGGGAGCCGGCGTTCCCACGAAATCGTAGGAGTTGACGATGTTGGAGTTGGTGGCCGCCGTCATGGCGATCACCACGTCGCGCACATGCACCTTCTCGCTAAGACCCCCGGCCGAGCCGACGCGGATGATGGCCTCCACGCCGAAGAAATTATACAGCTCGAAAATGTACAGGCCAATCGACGGGATGCCCATGCCGGAGCCCATCACGGAAATTTCCTTGCCCTCGTAGGTGCCGGTGTAGCCGAGCATGTTGCGCGTATCGTTAAAGAGCACCGGGTTCTCAAGATAATGCTCCGCAATGTACTTCGCGCGGAGCGGGTCACCCGGCATCAAAACAACCTTGGCGATATGCGTTCCTTCCTTGAGGCAAATGCAGGCCGACGGAGATTCTTTCATCATAATTTCCTTCCTTTCCGGCAGCTTCGCTGCCTTTCAAACAGATGTTTCCTCATGCCCCCCTCTCAGTCGGCTTCGCCGACAGCTCCCCCTCAAGGGGGAGCCAAGGAGTAAGCGAATAGATGGCAGCCGCTCCTCTTGCCTCCCCCTCCAGGGGGAGGTGGCACGGCGTAGCCGTGACGGAGAGGGGCCTCTAAAGGGGAGTAGTCTGTTCCCTTATCCAAACAACTTCTTCAAATTCACATCAAACGGCGGATACACAACGCCGCGGTCTGTCACAATTGCCGTAAGCAGCTCATGGTCAGTCACGTCAAAGGACGGATTGAAGCACTTGACCTCTTGAAGGGCCATCGGTTTTTCATACCACATCGTGCGAATCTCGTCCGGATTCCGAAGCTCAATCTTAATGTCGTCTCCGGTCGGGCAGTTCATGTCCACGGTCGAGGCCGGTCCGAGCGTGTAGAACGGAATCCCGTAATGCTTCGCCAGAATCGCGACACCGGACGTTCCAATCTTGTTCGCGAAGTCGCCATTTGCCGCGATACGGTCGCAGCCGACAAAGACCGCCTGCACCCAACCATTTTTCATCACCATGCTTGCCATGTTGTCGCAGATGAGGGTCACATCGACGCCATTTTTCTGCAATTCATAGGAAGTAAGGCGCGCGCCCTGAAGGAGCGGCCGCGTCTCGTCGGAGAACACCTTGAAGTCAATGCCCAGCTCTTTGCCGAGCAGCACCGGCGCGGTCGCGGTCCCGTAGGCCCCGCAGGCGAGCGGCCCGGCGTTGCAGTGCGTAAGAATCCCGTCGCCGGTCTTCACAAGGGTAAGGCCATACTCCGCGATCCTGCGGCTCATCTCGGAATTCTCGCGGTGGATGGCAAGAGCCTTCTTCCGAAGAGCCTCCACAATCTCCGCCACCGGCTCCTTTGCGTGACTCTTCATTTCCGTGAGCATTTCCCGCACCGCCCACGAGAGGTTCACCGCCGTCGGGCGCGAGGAGACAAGATAAGCCCCCTCCTCCTCCATTTGCTGAAGGAAAGCTTCTTTCTCCATACCGGCCTTCTGGAGGGCACGGACATACATCCCATGCGCCGCAAAAACGCCAATCATGGGCGCCCCGCGCACCGCAAGTGTCTTAATTGCGCGGTACATCTCCTCCAATTCTTTGATTTCCAGAAAAACCTCCTCGTTCGGAAGCCGCGTCTGGTCCAAAATTACGACCTTCGCATAGTCCTCCGACAAATGAGCACTGTCGCGCCGCAAATCCTTTTCTGTAAACTCCATGCTCTTCTCCTTCCTATTTTATACTTTTTTCATTCAGATAAAAATGCCTTTTCCGCCCATCGAATCCGAGCCGGCCCATGTTTCAGATTGCCACGCCCTCGAACTGTGCGTTGTAGAGCTTCGCATAAAATCCGTTGGCGCGAAGCAGCGTGTCGTGGCTGCCCTGCTCGATGATGTGGCCGTCCTTCATGACGAGGATGACGTCCGCCTCTCGGATGGTCGAGAGCCGGTGGGCGACGATGAAGCTGGTGCGTCCCTGCATCATCCGGGCAAATGCCTCCTGTATCTTCATTTCCGTGCGGGTATCGATACTGGAAGTCGCCTCGTCGAGAATCAGCATCGGCGGGAGCGAGAGCATGACCCTTGCGATGCAAAGGAGCTGCTTCTCGCCCTGCGAGAGCTGGCCGCCGTCCTCGGTAATCACCGTGTCATACCCCTGCGGCAGCCGCTTGATGAAGCCGTGGGCACGGGCCTCCTTCGCGGCGCGGACGACCTCCTCGCGGGTCGCCTCCGGGAAACCGTAGGAAATGTTCTCCGCAATCGTCCCGGACTTCAGCCAGGTGTCCTGCAGCACCATGCCATAGGCCGCCCGTAGCGAACCCCGCCGGATTTTCCGGATATCCGTCCCCGAGACAGTGATGCTCCCCTGGTTCACATCGTAAAAACGCATGAGCAGGTTGATGAGCGTCGTCTTCCCGCAGCCCGTCGGCCCGACGATCGCAATCCGCTGCCCGGGCTTTACAAATAGCGTCAGGCCCTCGATGAGCGGAACCTCCGGCACATAGCGGAAGGCGACATTTGCCAGCCCCACGCGGCCATCCACCGCCTCCGTCGGAAGGGCGAGCGCATTTGCCGCATCCGGAACCTCCTCCTCCGCGTCCAGAAACTCGAAAATCCGTGCCGCGCAGGCCAGCGCGTTCTGCATTTCCGTGACGACGCCGGAAATCTCGTTGAAGGGCTTCGTGTACTGGTTCGCGTAGGACAAAAAGACGGACAGGCCGCCGATGGTGAGCGTGCCGCCGGAAATCGCGATGAGCGAGCCCGCGAGCACGACGCCCGCATAGACCACGTTGTTGACGAATCGGGTCGATGGGTTCGTGAGGCTGGAGAAAAAGGTCGCCTTGAGGGCCTTCTCTTCGAGCCGCCCGTCCACCTCGTCGAAGGCCGCCTGGCTCTCCGCCTCCCAGCCGAAGGCGTGGATGACGCGCATCCCGTCCATATGCTCGCTGACGAGGGCCGTCTCCTCGCCGCGCACCTCGCTCTGCGCGTGGAAATGCCCGAAGGTCTTCTTCGCGATGAAGGCCGCCACAAGGAGCGAGAGCGGCGTCACGCAAATGACCACGAGCGCGATGGCCCAGTTGACCGCGAGCATAAAGACGAGCGTGCCAAGAATCGTCAGAATGCCGGTGAAAAACTGCGTAAAGCCAAGGAGCAGGCCGTCCGAAAGCTGCTCGACGTCCGCAATGACCCGGCTCGTAAGGTCCCCGGTCGGGTGCGTATCAAGGTACGAAAGCGGCAAATGCCCGATCTTCCGCATGCATTTATCGCGGAGGGCGCGGGCGACGTGGAAGGCCGCGTGGTTGTTGCATACCCCCAGAATCCACTGGGCAAATGCCGAGAATCCGATGTATACGCCGATGAGAATGAGGATGCGGGCGAGGGCGGCAAATTCAACCTTTCCCGCGCCAATCATCGCGTCGATGGCCTGCCCGGTCGCAATCGGGATGAGGAGCTGTCCGGCCACCGAGACCGCCGCCGCGAGGATGCTGCAAATGATATAGCCCCGCTGCGGGCGGAGTTCCGTAAGAAGCCGCCGGAGCGTCGTCCTCTGCTCCTCCCTTGGGATGCGTTTCTTCTTATCTATATTGCTCATCTCGCCACCCCCTCCCCCGCCAACCGAAACCGCCTACTCTCGGCCATCGGAAAGCTCTTTCCTGTCATTCTGAGGAGCGAAGCGACGAAGAATCCTGTCATTTTATCTCTCTTCATCTCGTCCCCCTCCGTTGCAAACCGGCACTGCCTACTCTCGGCCATCGGAAAGCTCTTCCCTGTCATTCTGAGGAGCGAAGCGACGAAGAATCCTGTCATCTTATCCCTGTTCATCTCCCCTCCCCCGCCTTCTTGAACTGGCTCTCGTAAATGTCGCGGTAGATGCCATTTGCCGTAAGAAGCTTCTCATGCGTCCCGCGCTCGGCGATTTTCCCATCCTCCAAGACCAGGATCTCGTCGCAGGCCATCACGCTGCTCGCCCGCTGGCTCACAATAAACACCGTCATCTTCCCGGGCAGCTCCCGGAGGGCCTTCCGAAGGGCCGCGTCCGTCGCGTAGTCGAGGGCGCTCGCCGCATCGTCCAGAATGAGGATGCGCGGCCTTGCCACGAGGGCGCGGGCAATCGTGAGCCGCTGCTTCTGCCCGCCGGAGAAGTTCCGTCCGCCCTGTTCCACCGGCTCGTCAAGCCCCCCGGCCTTCTTGCGCACGACCTCCGCCGCCTGCGCGGCCTCCAAAGCCTCCCACAGCTCCTCGTCCGTCGCATTTGCCCGGCCCATGAGGAGGTTCGAGCGGATCGTGCCGGAGAAAAGCTGGGCTTTCTGGAGAACGACCGCCACATTCTGGTGGAGGGACGTGCGCGAATACTCGCGCACGTCGCGGCCAAAGAGCCGCACCGTCCCCCGCGTCGCGTCATAGAACCGCGGGATCAGGTTCACCAGCGAGGATTTGCCGCTGCCCGTGCCGCCGATAACGCCAATCGACGCCCCCTCCGGGGCGGAAAACGCAAGGTCCGTCAAGGCCTCGCCGCCCGCGCCTGGATAAGTGAGGGAGACGTGGTCAAAATCCACCGCCGGAACCTGGGACAATCCCGCCATGGCTTTCGAAACCCCCGCCGCTTTCCCGTTTTCTCTCGTCAACGAGCTATTTGTCAAATTGCCGTACACAGAAGCCACAGCTTCCCGCTCCGGAAATGCCGCCGTCCCGTACTGCATGACGGGCTGTTTGTCCATGACCGCCTGCACGCGGTCCGCCGAGGCAAGCCCGCGGGTGATGAGCACGACCAGATTCGCAAGCTTCACAAGCTCCACGAGAATCTGGCTCAGGTAGTTCACCAGAGCGATGACATTGCCCTGCGCGAGGTTCCCGACGTTGATCTCCACAGCCCCGGTCCGTAAAATCGCAATCAGCGCGAGGTTTACGAGCACGAAGGTCAGCGGGTTCATGAGGGCGGAAAGCTTCCCTGCCGTCAGCTGCCTGTGGGTAAGCTCCTGGTTCGTCCTCTGGAAGGTCTCCGTCTCGCTCGCCTCCCGGCCAAAGGCCCGCACCACGCGGACGCCGGTCAGGTTTTCCCGTACCAGGGTCGTCGTGGCATCGAGGCTCTCCTGCGCCTTGCGGTACCGCGGGCGGGTGAGCTTCATCAGCCCGAAAATGACCACCGCAAGGAGCGGAATCGTGATGACGAAAATGATTGCCGCCGGCACACTGATCGTAAAGGCCAGGATCATGCTGCCAAAGACGATAAAGGGCGAGCGCAGAAAAAGGCGGAGGAACATGTTCACCGCGTTCTGCACCTGGTTGATGTCGCTGGTCATGCGGGTCACGAGCGTCCCGGTGCCGAGGGCGTCCAACTCGCCGAAGCCGAAGGACTCGATGTGCCGGAAAAGCCCCCGCCGCATCGAGGCCGAGGCCCCGATGGCGGCCTTCGCCGCGAAGTACTGGGCGGTGATGCTCGCCGCGAGCCCCAGGAAGCCGAGCAGGATTAGGATTCCCGTCCGTACGAGGATATACCCGCTGTCCCGCCCCGCGATGCCGTTATTAATGATATCCGCCGTCACGAGCGGGACGAAGAGGTCGAAAAATGCCTCCAGCATCTTGAGCGCCGGCGCAAGAATCGCCTCTTTCCGGTATTGTATTAAATTTTGCAGCAAAAAGCGCACTTTTTCTCTCCTTTACTCTATGGGCTTCGCCTGTAGCTACCAGACAGGGCGCAATGAGCACGTGGGCTTACTCCTCACACCAGCAACGCCAAACTCACATACAGCGCCACGCTGGCCAAAAGCACCACCAGCAGCTGGATTGCGTTCGAGTACAGCAGCCCGAAAAACTCCCGCAAAAAGGCATTTGGGAAGAAGTAGCCCTTGGTCTTCGCCGCCATGCCCTCCGCGTAGATGTCATTTTCCTTGGAGACGACGTAGCTCCGGAAGACATGGTAGTTCGTCGTAGCGAACGCCACCCGGGCTTTGGGCATTTGCCGCAAAATCAGCTTTTTCGAGTTCCGGACATTCTGGGAGGTGTTTTCCGAAGCCCCCTCGGGGAGGATCCGCTCGTCCGGCACCCCTTTCGAGAGGAGGTACTGCCGCATCCCCTCCGCCTCCGAGGTCGGCTCGTCAGCCCCCTGCCCGCCGGAGGGCACGAAAATGGCGTGCTTCCCGGTTTTCCGGAACTGCTTCTCCTCAAATGCAAGGGCGCAGTCGACCCGCCCCTTTAAAATCGGCGTCGGCGTCCCGTCCTTCCGGATGCGGCAGCCCAGAATGATGATATAGTCCTTGTCAAAGGCCGGCTTATGCTTCTGCGCGTAGTACGCGGAAAACACCGTTGAGACAAGGAGGAAGAAGGAAAAATTCATGCAGGTCGCCAGAGCGGTTTGCATGGCCTGGATCCGCCGCGCCTCCTCCTCTGATCCCGAAAAATCCCTGCCGAGAAGGCCAAAGAGAACGAGGGCGATAATCCAGACGACGGCGATAAAAATGCCGAGCAGGTTCTTCGAGCGGAAGCCCTCGTGGCGGATGAGCTGGATGTTGCTGAGGGCGACGAGAAGTGCCCCCACCAGCATGATGGGCGAAATCACGATGGTCGAAGCGATCATGGCGCCGACAATGCCGGAAAAGAGCGAGAAGCCCGGCGACTGGAAATCTCGGATCATATTGTAGAGAACCACCAAAAACTGCACGATGGCAAATAAAAACACGCTCCCATTGGTGACCATGCGGTAACTATAGAGGGCTCGCCGCTGCAGGCCAATCGTGATGCAACCGGTCACGACCGCGAGCACCAGCAGGAAAATGAGCAGGGCGACGGTTGTCACAAGGCTTCCCTCAAAATAGCCGTCATGCTGCACGACAAGCTGTTTGCCAAAAAAGGGAAGCGCACGAAGTCCCCAGCTCTCCCCAGCCTCGTCTCCCGTAAAATGGAAATCGATAAACGCCGAACCGGTGTAGGCCGCCTCCAATCGGATCTTCGTCACCCCGTTTTCGACCTTCATGCCGCCGTAATAGAACACAGGCCGGTCCGTCTCCATGGTGCCGTGCTGGAAACCCTCCATCGCGGAGGCATTTTCCGGCATCGGAATCGGCTTCCCTTCCCTGTCAAACATCGGCAAATACACTTCGTCCGAGCGCGAGGGCAGCCAGCTGACCTGCGTGAGCACGGAGGGCAAATCCTCCTCCGTCCCCTGGAACTGCCTCGGGAGCGTCAGCCAAATGCTCCCCGCCTGCGCACGGATGTAGAGCACCGACCCCAGCACCAGGATCGCCGCCATAACCCCTAAAAAGAGGTACGCCCGCACCGGATATTTGTTCCGCCGCCAGGCGTCGTTCCGCGTATCTACCAGGTTCCTCTGCCGCCTCTTCTCTCCCATGCCAGCCCTCCTTGATTCTTGTCAAATGAAAACCGCACACATAAATGCTTCTCTTAGCATACCACCGAAACCGTATTTCGTCCAATAAAAAAACGCAGCAGGCGAAAAACCTGCTGCGCTTCTTTTTACAGTTCACCCTGCCGATAAATGCTTGTCCACATCATAAAAGGCTTGTCATTCTGAGCGAAGCGAAGAATCCCGTAAGGTTTCTCGTAAAGTTGACGGGATTCTTCGTCGCTTTTCCTCATTCCTCATCGCCGAAGGCGATTAGATTCTGGGATGTCCGAAGGACGTGCTCCTCAGAATGACAGAAAATCGAGGGTCAGCTGAATAGAGTAACCGCTTCTTAATCAAAATCTCTTATCTTTCCCTCACTCCTTCACCTCGGGCTGCGCGATCCTTCCCACGAAAAGGATCTGTCCCGTGGTATCGTCCTTCAGCACGAAGGCGAAGGTGGTGTCGGCGATGACCTGCTTCTCCACTGGCGGCGGGTAGGACGCATTTGCCTTCTCAATCATCGCGGTCGCGGCGGCCGCCTCGGTCCCGGTATAGGTCGTCTTAATATAGGCCTCCTGCAGGATATTGTCCACGTGCACGTCGGCAAACTTCCTAAAGTCGGCGGTCATGGGGTTAAACATGTCCACCGCCCCGAGGCTTTGCAGCAGCTCCACCAGAGAAGTCCGGCAGCGCACCTCAAATTCCGGCACGTTGAAGTAACCTTTGTCGTAGCCCTCAAGGCCCTTGTAGCCCGTAAAGTCGGTAATCTCGGCCAGCTTCTCCTCCGTAAGGGCCGTCATGTAGGCATCCACGCCGATCTCATCGGAAGTCGTGCTGTCACAAATGACGTAGAGCGCGTACTGGTCCATGCCCTCGATCGACTTCCCCAGGGAAGGCCCGTTGAACTCATCCCCCTCGATCTTCGTGCAATTCATGTACGGAAGCCGCAGGATATCAATCTTCCCGTCCTCCTTGATATTTTTGAGACTCACATCGTCCCGGAAGGACTTGACGTACTTCCCGCCGTTCCAGTGAACCGTGCCTTTCTCGTGGAGCCATGTATTCATAAAATAGATACAGTTAAGCAGTACGGAGGCAGTATCCACGCCCACGTCGTCCGCCGTCAGAAGGTTCTTAATCTTGTCCTCCGTCGCCTCCGCCACGTATTTGTTGATCTCCTGCCACGTGTTCCCGTCAAATGGCCGGACGTCGACATTTGTCGTGTCCAGGACATCGAGATTGGCATTCTGCATCGCGGCATCCAAGGAGTTGATATACGCCTTGTTCGCGGACTTCATGCCGATGCCGTCCTGGAAAATTGCCGAGGCGTCGCTTTCGCGGAGGGCCGCGCAGGTCTCCGCATCAACGCCGAGGACCTTTTCAAATTCCCTCTTCGTATTCCCGCCGGCCGCCGGGTAGAGGATCGAGGCGCAGTCCTTCAGAGAATAGGGGCTGAACACGCTGTTGCCATAGGGCAGTAAGGATTCATACCAGGCCGCCGTCAAATGCTCCCCGTCCATGGTGACATCCACGGTGGGCACCTCCGCCGGGACCTTCACCTTGACGGCCACCTTCGACGACCACTTCTGGTAGTATGTCTTCGTCTCTTCGTTCACCCGCACCCTCTTGTAGGCGCGCGCCTTGACATAGTAGGTCCTGCCGCCCATAAGGTTACCGATCTCCAAGAGCGTCTTCTGCGCGTCCTCCTTCCAGATGATCCTCGAATCCGCCATGTTCGCCTTCTCACTGAGGGCGATCTGGTAGCCCGTCGCGCCGGCCGCCTCCTTCACGCGGATCTTGAGGGCATTTCCAAGTCCCTTCTTCCCCGTGATGGACGTTGTGGCAAATGCAGGGCGGTATTTCGCGGCAAATGCATACTTCACATTCATCGACTTGCCTTTATACAGAACCTTCAGTACGTAGTTCCCGGCATCCAGCGAAAGGTTCCACTTTGAGGTGGTGGCTCCGTTGCTTTTTAACTTTCCCGAGGGGTTCTTCGCCGTCCCGGTAAAGAGGACCTTGCTCGTGTTCCCCCCCTTGTAGAGCTTCAGCGTCGGTACAGCGTCGGCCTTGCTCTTTAACCGAAGGCTCACAGTGCCCTTTTCGGGGACGGAGAAGCGGATGCTGTCCACATAACAGCCGTCCTTCTTCGAGTAGGTATCCTTCTTGGTTCCCTTCAGCGTGTAGGCCTTGTCAAGACGGGCCGTGCTCGTCTTCGCCGCCTGCACCGCCACGCCGCCGATTCCAAGGAAACAGGCGAGGACCAGAGCAGCTAACAACAAACGCATGATTTTCTTCATATAGATCACTCTCCTTTCGAAAATTTTGGAAGTATTTTCTTCCTGTTATTTCCATTATACCACTTAAATAGAAAGGGGCAAGCGTAAGATTTACGCTCGCCCTCCCTCACCGAAGTCTTTCCATATAATACGGCAGCACCGGCTCGAACTTGACCCCGTACCAGTGCGCGGGGTCGTCCTGCGTGTTTTCGAGGCACCGCACCGTAAAATCGGCCGCAATCCGCGCCGCCTCGCCCGGCGTCTTCCCGTGGAGACTCGCCCCCACAAAGGCCGACGCAAAAACATCCCCCGTCCCGTGGCTCCCGTGCAGAAACCGTTTATGCTGGTAATAGTCAAAATCTTCCGGCAAATGTCCCGAAAGCTTTCCCGCAGAACCATCCTCCGAAAATGCCTCCCCTGAAGCACCCCTCTCATGACCTGTACCCGCCACACAAAGTGCAGGCCTGTCATCCTGAGCGAAGCGAAGGATCCCGTGAGGTTCTGCTGCATCCCTATCGTTTTCCCTGCAACAGTCCTCTATGGAAACACGATGCTCCGAAACCACCACCCCCGTGGTTCCCCGCTCATAACTCACGCCCGTAAGCACCACCGTCTTCGCCCCATTTGCATGGAGGGCGGCCAGCATTTGCCGAATATAGGCCTCATCGTACTCCTCCCGGTACTCCGTCCCGGTCAGAAGGCAGGCCTCCGTAAGGTTCGGAAGGATCACGTCCGCCGCAAAGACCAGCTTCCGCATCTCCTCGACAAAGGCCTTGTCGAAGCCCGTGTAGAGCCGCCCGTTGTCCGCCATCGCGGGGTCGACGTAGCTCACCGCGCCGGGCCTCCGGAAATCCTCCAGAATCTGCAGTACCAGGTCTACCTGCTTTGCATTTCCGAGATACCCAGTATACACCGCATCGAACGTAATCCGCTCCCTCTTCCAGTGCGCTGCCACCTTGGGCATGTCGTCCGTAAGGTCCCGAAAGGTAAAGCCCGCCCGGAAGGCCGTATGCGCCGAGAGCACGGCCGAGGGCAGAACGCACGCCTCATGCCCCGCCGCCGAAAGGATCGGCAGGGCCACCGTCAGCGAGCACTGCCCCACGCACGAAATATCCTGCACCGTCAAAACCCTTTTGTACGCCATTTGCCAACCTCCCGAATTCTTTCCCCTTTTATATCACTCCCACGACAAAGTTACAACCCCCAATCGGGCAGCTGCCCCGGTTTCATGCTGCCAAACGTTAC
The DNA here is from genome assembly GCA_902803635.1 of uncultured Lachnospiraceae bacterium. GTDB lineage: Bacteria > Bacillota > Clostridia > Lachnospirales > Lachnospiraceae > Chordicoccus. The sequence goes on from CADCQU010000029.1 coordinate 14,062, forward strand.
CGTTCAGGTGACCCCGTATAAAGCCG
>CADCQU010000030.1 GCA_902803635.1 uncultured Lachnospiraceae bacterium
AGGATCCCGTAAGGTTTTTCGCAAAGTTGACGGGATTCTTCGTCGCTTCGCTCCTCAGAATGACAAAAAACGTAAGGCACCTGAATAATAACATCTTTCGCGTGGGATTGAAATGTTTTTCAAATGGGGACTGTCTCCGCTCTCTTTTTTGACGTATAATATATAGGAAGAGTTTCATAGGATTCGCTGAGGAGGAGGCCGCCCATGTCCACTGCTGCCACGCACAATCACTATCAGAAAATGTCCGAGACGCCGATTCCAAGGCTCGTCTCCTCGCTCGCCCTCCCCGCCATCGTCTCGATGATGATTACAAATATCTACAACCTCGTCGACACGGCATTCGTGGGGCAGCTCGGCACCAGCGCGAGCGGGGCCGTCGGCATCGTCTTCGGTTTCATGTCCATTTTGCAGGCATTTGGCTTCCTCTACGGGCAGGGGGCCGGCAGCATCCTCGCCCGCGCGCTCGGCCGGCACGACACCCAAAGCGCCTCCCTGCACGCGACGCTCGGCATTTGCAGCTCCTTCCTCACGGGGGGTGTCATTGCCGTTCTCAGCTTCCTCTTCCTCGACCCGCTGGTTGACATCCTCGGCAGCACGCCCACCATCGCGCCCTACGCGAAAACCTACATATTTTATATCCTGCTGTCTGCGCCCTTCATGTGCGCCTCCCTCACGATGAACAACGTCCTCCGCTACGAGGGCAAGGCCTCGCTCGGCATGATCGGGCTCCTCGTCGGCGCCTGCCTCAACATGGCCGGCGACCCCATTTTCATGTTCGTCCTCGGCATGGGCATCCATGGCGCCGGCCTCTCCACCGCCTTAAGCCAGGTGGTCGGCTTCGCCATCCTGCTCGCGATGTTCCTCACGGGGAAGACGGAGTCGAAGCTGGTGTTTGGAAGAAAAAGCAAGGCCAAGTACTTCTCGACTTCCGAAACCTGTTTGCAGGAAAGCCCTGTTTCCTCGTTCTTTAATATATGTGCCACGGGCCTGCCAAGCCTCCTCCGCCAGACCCTCTCAAGCCTTACCACCATCGTGCTCAATTTCTGCTGCAAGCCCTACGGGGACGCGGCCATCGCGGCCATGAGCATCGTCGCCCGCCTCATCTTCTTCGCGGTCTCCGCCGCCATCGGCATCGGCCAGGGCTTCCAGCCCGTCTCGGCCTTCAGCTACGGGGCAAAAAAATACGGCCGGCTCCGGAAAGCCTTCCGTTTCACCATTTTCCTCACCTTCCTCGTCATCGCGGTCGCGGCCATTTGCCTCATCGTCTTTGCCGAGCCCCTCATCACGCTCTTCCGCGACGACCCCGAGGTCGTTGCCATCGGCGTCCGTGCGCTTCGGCTCCAGGCCCTCGCCCAACTCGTCATGCCCATCTGCATGCCCTCGGAAATGCTCTTCCAGAGCACCGGCCAGCGACTCTACGCAAGCTTCCTCTCCGTCCTTCGGAACGGCCTCCTCTTCATCCCGCTGCTGCTCATCCTGAGCAACCTCCGCGGCCTCGCCGGCATCCAGGAAGCCCAGCCCCTCGCCATGGTCCTCGCCCTCCCGTTAACCCTGCCCTTTGTCATCTCCTTCTTCCGCAAAATACCGAAGGAGGATAGTTGACTCCAAAAAGAGGCCACCGCATTTCTGCGATGGCCTCTCCATAAAGAAAGGAGTACTACGAATTGTAGGTAGCGTCTTAGATGATGTGCCAGATTTCGTCGTTGTACTGGCGGATGGTGCGGTCGGAGGAGAAGTAGCCGGCCTTGGCGATGTTCACCAGAAGCTTCCGCGCCCACTCCTTGCGGTCGAGGGTGGCATGCAGCACGAGGGACTTCATACGGCAGTAATCCTCGAAATCCGGGAAGGTCATGAAGTAGTCCTTGTTGACGAGGTTGTCGTGCAGCCTGTAAAGGGCCTCGGCATCACCGACGGACTTCATCTCGTCGCTGACAAGGAAGTCGACAGCGTCGCGAATGCGCTTGTTGTTATCATACCAGGTCTTCGGGAAATAGTCGTGGTTTGCGTAGTGGTTGATGACCGTCTGCGAGTCCTCACCGAAGGTATAGATGTTGTCGTGGCCGACCAGCTCGGCGATCTCGACGTTCGCGCCGTCCATCGTGCCCAGCGTCACGGAACCGTTCAGCATGTACTTCATGTTGCCCGTGCCGGAGGCCTCCTTGGAAGCCAGCGAAATCTGCTCGGAGATGTCGCAGGCCGGGATCATCTTCTCGGCGGCCTCGACGTTGTAGTTTTCGACCATGACGACACGGAGGAACTTGCTGACCTGCGGATCGTTCTTGATGAGCTCCTGCAGGCAAATGATGGCGTGGATGATGTCCTTGGCGGTGGTGTACGCCGGGGCGGCCTTCGCACCGAAGATCGAGGTGACCGCGAAGTGCGGCATACGTCCGCCCTTGATCTCGATATACTCGTGGATGAGCCAGAGGAGGTTCAGCTGCTGCCTCTTATACTCGTGGAGGCGCTTCGACTGCATGTCGAAAATGGTGTCCGGGTTAATCTCAAGACCCTGGTGGGCGCGGAGCCACTCGGCCATCTGCTCCTTCTTGGTGCGCTTGACGGCGACGAGGTCGTTGAGGAAGGCATCATCGTACTTGTAGTCCAGGAGCTTTTCCAGCTCGTCCGCATTTTCCTTCCAGCCATCGCCAATCTTCGAGGAGATGAGGTTCGACAGCTCGGGGTTGCAGCTCATGAGCCAACGACGGAAGGTGATGCCATTTGTCTTGTTATTGAACTTCTGCGGGTACAGGTTGTAGAAGCTGTTCAGCTCGCTGGTCTTCAGGATCTCCGTATGCAGGGCGGCGACGCCGTTGACGGAGTGCGAGAAATGGATGTCGATGTGGGCCATGTGCACGCGGTCGTTGTTGTCGATGATGCGCACGCCCTCGTCCGGGAACCAGTTCTTCACGCGCTCGTTGAGCTCGTAAATGTAGTGCATCAGCTGCGGGACGGCCTGCTCCAGCGCCCACTTCGGCCAGGTTTCGAGAGCCTCGGCCAGGATGGTGTGGTTCGTGTAACCGCAGACCTTGCGGACGATCTCGATGCCCTCGTCCAGACCGATGCCCTTCTCTTCGAGGAGGCGGAGCAGCTCCGGGATGACCATCGTCGGGTGCGTGTCGTTGATCTGCACCTGCGCATAGTCGGCGAGGTCGTGGAGGTCCGAACCCTTCGCGACGGCCTCCTCCAGGATGAGCTGCGCGGCATTTGCGCACATGAAGTATTCCTGGTAAATGCGGAGCATGCGGCCTTCCCTGTCGCTGTCGTCCGGATACAGGAACAGCGAGAGGTTCTTCATGATGTCGTTCTTATCGAAACGGATGCCTTCCTTAATAATCTGCTCGTCGATGCTGTCGATATCGAAGAGGCGGAGACGTCCGCTCTTATGGTTGTAACCGGTGACGTCGATCTCGTACATCGTGGATTTGACGCTGAAGCCGCCGAACTGGACCGTGTACTGTGTGTTGGTCCTGCGGAGCCAGCTCTCCTTGCCCCACTTGAGCCAGTAGTTCGGCTGCTCGGCCTGCTTCTTGTTGGCAAATACCTGCTTGAAGAGGCCGCAGTGGTAGGCGATGCCGATGCCGTCGCCGGGGATTCCGAGCGTTGCGAAGCTGTCGAGGAAGCAGGCGGCGAGACGTCCAAGACCGCCGTTGCCGAGGGAGGGTTCGTCCTCCATCTCCTCCAGATGGGCCAGGGACTTACCGGCGGCCGCCAGCTCGTCGCGAACCTGCTCGTAAAGGCCAAGGTTGATCAGGTTGTTGCTGAGAAGCTTACCAATCAGGAACTCGGCCGAGATATAGTAAATTTTCCTCTTGCCCTCGTTATATCCTTTGTTTTCAACGAAGCCCTTGACCATCTGCAGGGCCGCATTGTAGACCTCAAGGTCGGTTGCTTCCGCGATCGGCTTAGAGAGATAATCTTGCACTTTGCTGCTATTCATGGGTTGCCTCCTTGCGGCATCTGTAGCCGCCATCATGTGCCGGGGTTGCCGGCATTTGCCGCGTTTCTTCATTTGTCAAATGCTTCGCGGCGACTCCTTTTTCTTTACGAGCTATAGTCTACTAAATTTTACGAAATTTTTCTTGCACTATCCTATCATGAAATTGCACTATCCTATCATATTTGAGGGTTTTTTGTCATTTTTCTGCATTTGCCCAAAAATAAGAATCCAGTTCCTTAAGTAATAGAGGCATCCCACGGCCCCAGGCTTTTCGCAAAAAAGGGACATAGGTCGGTGCCTTAAGAATCCATCGTCAAATAATAGGATACTTTTTTAGTAATGGGGTTTACGTATTAATAACTTTACGGTGTCAGGCACTGGGATCCTGTTTCACAATGGTTTCGTGTGAAGTTTGAAGCAACTATTAAAAATGACCGACTGCCCACACCGTTCCTGCACCAAAAAACCGCCCCGGAAGCCGGAGCCTCCGGGGCGGTCTTTATGCAAAGAGGATAGCACACATGCTCAGCTTGTCCGTCGCTCAGACTTTTTCGGCCTGCCAGACGATTCCCTTGTAGGTATAGCCCTTCTTCTTCAGAGACTTGGCTTCCGTGCGGCTGGTGGTGTAGCGAT
>CADCQU010000031.1 GCA_902803635.1 uncultured Lachnospiraceae bacterium
ACGAGGCGGAGCAGGAGTCCAAAGCCAACCTGACGCAGCAGCCTGCGTCCGATGCAAGAAAGAAGGATTCCAAGGTCGTGCGTGTCGGCTGGTACGATTCCACCTACTGCTTCCGGGACCAGTACGGGGAGAGGCGCGGGGTTGCCTACGAATACCAGCAGAGGATAGCCGCGCATACCGGCTGGAAATACGAATATGTGGAGGAGAGCTGGCCGAACCTGCTCCAGATGCTGATCAATGGCGAGATCGACCTTCTGAGCGACGTTTCCTACACAAAGGAGCGCTCCCAGCTCATGCTCTACTCCTACCAGCCGATGGGGGCGGAGTCCTACTACCTTTACATCGACGCCGCGAACACGCAGATCAGTTCTGAAGACCTGCAGACCCTTGACGGAAAACGCGTCGGCGTCAACAAGGGGAGCTACCAGGCAGGCCTGCTCCGCGACTGGGCGGCAAGAAACGGAATATCGTTAGAGATCGTCGAGCTTACGGACAAGGAGCCAGACTCCGTGGGTATGCTGACAAATGGCGAGTTCGACGCCTATGTTTCTCTGGACAGCTTTGGCGTGCAGGATAAGATCGTTCCTGTCTGCAAGATCGGCGCCTCGGATTATTACTTTGCCGTGAACAAGGACCGACCGGACCTTTTGAACGAGCTCAGCAACGCCATGTCCGCCATTTTGGACGAAGACCCGTATTTTAACCAGCGCCTGTTCGACCAGCACGTACAGCTCACGAAGACGAACGCGTTCCTCCCCCAGAGCCTGGAGGAGTGGCTGAAGAACCATGGAACCATCCGGGTAGGCTATCCGGATAACTACCTTCCCTTCTGCGCGTCGGATAAGACGACGGGAGAACTGACCGGGGCGCTGAAAGCGTATCTGGCGCACGCGGCCAATTGCCTGAAAAATGCAAATATTTCCTTTGAGGCGGTGCCCTTTTCCGGGATCGATGCCCTCCTCGGGGCTTTGCAGCGCGGAGAGGTTGACTGCATTTTCCCGGTAAATATCAGCACCTACAACGGGGAAATGATGGGCCTTTTGCTGACCAACCACGTCATGAAGACCGAGATGAGCGTCCTCATGCGGGCGGAGGGACGGCCGGAAATCACTTCCGAGAGCAGGCTGACGGTGGCCATCAAGGAAGGAAACATGAACTATGAAACCTTTATCCGGGAAGTTTTTCCGGAATGGACGATAAAAAAGTATTCCTCCGTTGAGGAGTGCTTCCAGGCGACGGCCTCCAAAGAAGCGGACGCCGTTCTTGCCAGCAATCACTTAACGAGCGAATACAAACCCCTTCTCTCGAAGTATAAGCTGGTTGACCTGCCGACCGGGGAGACCATGGGGCTCTCCTTCGCGGTCGGCAGTGACAAACCCGAGCTGTACGCCATCCTGAACAAGATTGCGAACCTCTCTTCCAGCGAGGACATGGAGTACGCGCTGGCTTCCTACATGTATTTGAACCAGAAAGTATCCTTCCTGGATTTTCTGCGGGACAACTTGATTGGCGTGATTCTCGTCATTTCCGCCGTCTTTATCCTTTTCGTCATCCTTCTTCTTCAGAAAATGAAGGCGGAGCGGAAGGCAGGAGAGCAGCAGCGGCTCCTGGAGGAGGCTGCCGCGATCGAGGATCTGACGCAGACAATCACCTCGCTATTGGACAACATGCCCGGCATGAACTTCACCAAGGAAGCCAAGACCGGCGCATACCTCGCCTGCAACCAGGCATTTGCCGAGCATGCCGGCCAGAAAAAGCCGGAGGACGTCATCGGACGGACGGACGCGGAGATATTTGATGCCGAGACGGCAAAACGCCTCGCCGCTGAAGACAAACTGGCACTTTCCATGGACGAGCCTTACATCTTCTTTGAGGATGTCCATGACGCCTCCGGGAACCGCAGGCATATCAAGACCACGAAGCAGAAGTACACGGATGCCACCGGACGGCTTTGCGTTCTGGGGATTTCCCTCGACGTGACGACGGACACGTTCCGCATCCACCGCGACACTGCCACGACCAGGGAAGCTTACGAGAAGGCCCGGGGAACCGGCATCATCTATGCCCACATCGCGCAGGCGCTGGCACGCGGATACACGAACCTTTATTATATCGACCTGAATACGGAGCAATTCATCGAATACTATACGGATGCCGACGGCGGTCTTGCCGAGGCCCGGCGCGGCTGGCATTTCTTTGAGGAATGTCAGGAGGAGGCGGAGGAGCGCGTTTATTCCGAGGACCGGGAGGGCGTGCAGAAGGCCCTGGACAGGAAGACGCTTGTCGCCGCCCTGGACCGGAACAATACCTTCTCCATGACCTATCGCCTGAACAAGGCGAAGGGGCCGACGTATGTCAGCATGACCGTCACCCGGATGCAGGACGATGACCGCTTCATCATCCTGGGCGTGACGGACATCGACGAACAGATGAAGCAGCGAAACGCGGCAATGCGGATGCAGGAGGAGAAAAACGCCTATGAGCGTCTCCGGGTGCTCACCGGCGACATTCTTTGCATTTACCTCGTCGATCCGGAGACGGGATGGTATCGGGAATTCAATCCCACGGAGGACTTCGTTTCCTTCGCCCATCCGACAGAGGGTCAGGATTTCTTCACCGACTACCGGGAGCAGAGCGGCGGCGTGGTCTATCCGGAGGACCGGAGCCGCTTCCTTACCATGCTGACCCGCGAAAATGTCCTGCCGGATGTCGAGAACCACGGAATCTTCACGCTCAGCTACCGGCTGATGCTGGGCGGCCGGCCCCGCTATGTACAGCTGAAGGCAGCCTTGCTGGAGGAACAGGGAGGGCGCCGCCTGGTCATTGGCATCATCGATATCGACAAGCAGGTCCGCAGGGAGGAAGAGTATGTCAAAACCCTTGCACAGGTGCAGAAGGAGGTCAGCATCGACACGCTCACCGGTGTAAAGAACCGGCATGCCTTCCTCGTGGCCGAGGAAAGGCTCAATGTGCAGCTTGCGGAAAACAGGGCGCCGGCATTTGCCATCATAATCCTTGACGTAAACGACTTAAAGAAGGTCAACGACAACGAGGGGCACAAGGCAGGAGACCAGTATCTTAGGGACGCCTGCAAGATCATTTGCAAAACCTTTAAACACAGCCCGGTATACCGTGTCGGCGGGGACGAGTTCGCGGTCATTTCGCAGGGAGAAGATTACGAGCATCTGGAGGAACTGGTCGGGAGGATGAGCGACCACAATACGGAGGCGATGCAAAGCGGGGGCATCGTCATCGCCTGCGGCATGGCGAGGTGCGAGAACGACGACACCAACGTCTCCCAGGTCTTTGAGCGCGCCGACCAGCTCATGTATGATAACAAATACGATTTGAAGAAAAGACAGGCATTACAGTAAGACGAAGGTGACTTGCTATGTATTATTCGGCGATTGGCTTGTTGGCCGTTCTGCTCCTGTTCATCGTGAATTGGGACATCCTGCATAATCCGAGGGTATCCTATAAGAAAAAAGCATGGCACGTGTACAGGCGGTTCCTCCTGGCCGTGCTGATGTATTATATCGTGGATATCGTGTGGGGAATTTTCGAAAGCCAGAAAATGGCGACGCTGCTTTTTTCCGACACGACCCTGTACTTTGTGGCGATGGCGGTGGGCGTGTTCTTCTGGGCGGAGTTCACCGTCGTGTATCTGGAGGAAAACAACAGGCTCGGGAGCCTCCTCGTGTCCGCGGGCTTCATCATCGCGGGACTCATCACGCTGCTGTCCATCGTCAACATCTTTATCCCAATCCTGTTTACGGTGGACGGCGATAGCGTGTACCATGCCCTCCCTGCCCGCTACGTGCTGCTGGCCGTCCAGATTATCTTCCTGCTCCTCATTTCCCTCTACGCCTTTTCACAGATGCGGAAGCTGGACAGGGGGTCGGTAAAACGGCGGCGCTACCATATCCTGGTGTCCTTCGGACTCATCATGGCAATCTTCCTTTTCGCGCAGCTTTGGTTTCCGGAATTTCCGCTCTACGCCATCGCATATATGCTGGGGACCAGCCTTCTCCACTCGTTTGTTGCAAATGACGAGAAGGAGGAGTACGAGCGGGGGCTGGAGGAGGCGGAAAAAATTACGGAGCTGAAGGAGACCATCACCTCGCTGCTCAACAACATGCCCGGCCTTAACTTTACGAAGGACGCCAAAACCGGCGAGTATCTCGCCTGCAACCAGGCATTTGCCGCCTATGCGAACAAGCCGGATCCGGACAGCGTGACGGGGCTTACGGACGCGGAGCTCTTCGATGCCGAGACCGCGGCACATTTCGTGCATGACGACAAGATCGCGCTCTCCATGAGCGCGCCCTACATTTTCTATGAGGAAGTTACGGATGCCGCCGGCAACGCGCGGCAGCTTCAGACGACGAAATACAAATATAAGGATACCGCCGGGAGGCTGTGCGTCCTCGGCATGTGCCAGGACGTGACGGACCTGGTGCGCATCCAGCATGAAAATGCCATGACGAAGGAGGCCTATGAGAGCGCCGTCAGCGCCGGCCTCATCTATACCCAGATTGCACAGACGCTCGCCCGCGATTACACGGACCTTTTCTATGTCAACTGCGACACGGAGGAATTCATCGAATACCGCCTGGGCGAGGACGGCAGCGCCCTCACCGAGAGGAGGCGCGGCTGGCATTTCTTCTCGGACTGCAAGGAGGAGCTTTCCGAGAGCGTCTACCCGGAAGACCGCAACGCCTTCCTGAAGGCCATGAAGCGAAAGACGCTGATGAAGGCCCTCCGTCGGAAGGATACCTTCGTCATGAATTACCGCCAGATGACCGGCGACAGCACGGTCTACGTCCGGATGAACGTCTCCCTCATGAACGACGTGCGTTTTATCATCGTGGGCATCACGGATGTTGACGCCGAGATGCGTGAAGCGATGGCCAAGAGCGAGGCTCTGGCGGAAGCCCTCTCCGCGGCGGAGAATGCGAGCAGGGCGAAGACCTCGTTCTTATCCAACCTAAGCCACGAGATCCGGTCGCCGATGAACGCGATTATCGGGCTCGACGCCCTTGCCCTGAAAAATGAAAACCTGGATGCCAAGACGCGGGAGAATCTGGAGAAGATTGGCAAAAGCGCCAACCATCTTCTTGCCCTCATCAACGATATTCTGGAAATGAGCCGCCTGGAGTCCGGGCGCACGGTCCTCCGCAGGGAGGTGTTTTCTCTCGGCTCCCTGCTGGAACAGCTCAACGGTCTGTTTGGCGGCAAATGCCGCGAAAAGGGGCTTTCGTACATTTGCCGTATGCCCGAGAAAACGGAGGATTCCTATATCGGCGACGACGGGAAGCTCCGGGAGGCGCTGGCCAACCTTCTGTCAAATGCCGTGAAATTTACCGAGGCTCCCGGCAGCGTCACCCTGACGGCGGAGCAGGTGGCGACAGGCGGGGAGAAGGCGACGCTTCGTTTTAGTGTAAAGGATACGGGCATCGGCATAGAAGAAGAGTTCCTTCCACGGCTTTTTGAGCCCTTCGGGCAGGATGACATCGGCCACAAGACGAGGTACGGGAGTACGGGTCTTGGCCTTGCCATTACGAAGCGGATCGTGGAGATGATGGACGGGGAAATCACCGTCAAGTCCAAAAAGGGTGTCGGAACGGAATTTGTGGTGGAGTTGCGGCTGGAAATCTGCGACCGGGAAGGAACGGACAAGAGCTTCGAGGTTGACCTTACGGCGATGAGCGTCCTTGTGGTGGATGATAATCCAATCGATGCGGAGCATGCAAGGTCGATGCTGGAGGAGGTTGGTATCCGGCCGGACATGGCCCAAAGCGGCGCGGAAGCCCTGCACAGGATGGAGGTGCAGCACGAGCTTCGTAAGCCCTACAACCTTGTCCTCATGGACTGGCAAATGCCGGGCATGAACGGACTGGAGACGTCCGCCGAGATACGGAAGGAGTTTGGCGACGAGAGTACCATCGTCTTCATGACCTCCTACAACTGGGACGACATTCAGGAGGAGGCGCAGAAAATCGGCGTGCACAGCTTCCTTGAAAAACCGCTGTCTCCCGTGAAAATCCTTGAGGAATTCGAGCGAATCGCGCGGCGGGGCAACATGGCCCTTTCCGCGGAGAAGAAGAGGGCGGAGATAAAGGGCCGCCACATCCTTCTGGCCGAGGATATGGAGATCAATGCCGAGATCCTGATGGATTCCCTTGCCATCGACGACATCCGGGTCGACCATGCGGAAAATGGGGCCGTCGTCGTGGAGATGTTTGCCAACAGCATGCCGGGCACCTACTCCGCCATCCTGATGGACGTGCGGATGCCGGTGCTGGACGGGCTGGAGGCGACGGAGGCGATCAGGGCCCTCGACCGTCCGGATGCCAAAAAGATTCCCATCATCGCGCTGACGGCCAACGCCTTTGACGAGGACGTGCAGAGCTCGCTTGCGGCCGGGATGAACGCCCACCTCGCAAAGCCCGTGAATACGGAGCTCCTCTACCAGACGCTCGGGGAGCTGATTTATGAGGCGGAGGAGGGGTGACGTTCTGCTAGCTTATCCCTCTCATTCCGTAGCTCCTGTAAGTCGGCACCCCTCTCAGTCGGCTTCGCCGACAGCTCCCCCTTAGGGGGAGCCAAGTGGCAAGTTGGCCCTCGCTGCGAATGGAGTCAAAGAGAGCGAACAAAGAACCGCCACTCCTCTTGCCTCCCCCTCAAGGGGGAGGTGGCACGGCGAAGCCGTGACGGAGAGGGGCCTCGCCGCGGGGGAGCCAAGCGGAAAGCGAATGAAGATAAAAGGAGACAGAAATGCCAGAAAAATGGATTGCCTGGGCGAAAGAGCTGCAGGATTTGTCACAATGCGCACTTGCCTACTGCAAGGACCGCTTTGATATCGAGCGCTTCAAGCGCGTCCGGGAAATCTCGGCGGAGATGGCGGCGGAAATTAGCGACCAGCCCCTGGAGGAGATCAAGGCAACCTTCTGCGCGGGAACGGGGTACCAGACGCCCAAGATGGACACCCGGTCCGCCGTAATCCGGGACGGGAAGATTCTTCTGGTGCAGGAGACGAGCGGATGCTGGGCGCTGCCGGGTGGCTGGGTCGACTACGACCATACGATTCGGACAAATGCAGCCAAAGAGGTGCTGGAGGAGGCTGGAATGGAGGTGGAACCGCTCCGCGTGATTGCCCTCTTTGACCACAACAAACGGAACGGGACGTACTATCCAAGCAACGTCTGCTCCGCCTTCGTGCTGTGCAAATACATTTCCGGGTCGTTCCGGCCGAATCTCGAAACCGTCGCTTGCGGTTTCTTCGGCCCGGACGAATTGCCCGCGCCCCTCGCCGAGGGCAAATCCAACCGGGAACAGATTCTTTTATGCTTTCAAGCCGCCGAGGATGAAAACTGGGCGATCATATTTGACTGAGCTTCGCAGGAGAGGAACAGGAACGGAGTCGATACTTTGGCGTTTGACCATGGAGGTGTTTTAATGTTTTCATATATGGCCTCTTGCCATTGACTTACAAACGATGAAGCAGGAAAAATGGAGCGGGCCGTGTATTTGTCTTGAGGGGAACTATTGTGATTGGCAAAGATACTCCCAGATATGTGAGGTAAAAGAGAATGGGATGGATACTTTGGCTTGTGATTATGCTTCCTGTCAGCGCTCTTTTTACAGGGCTTGGGATTTACGCCCTGAAAAGCAGGAAGCCCATGTGGTTCTGGTCGGGAACTACGGTGAAGGAAAACGAGATCACCGATATTCCCGCGTACAACAGGGCCAACGGGATCATGTGGCTTTGCTATTCCGGCATCTTCTGGGCCGGCACGATTCTCGGCCTTTTTCAAATGCCCGCCGCCGGGATTCTGGTCGCCATCGGCTGTCTCGGCGGAATTCCGTTTCTTGTGTTTACCTACGGGAAGATTTATGCGAAATATAAGGCAAAATCCTAACACGAGACATTTGCCTGGAACAAAGTGATCGGCACGATGGCTGAGCTTATGCTGTGCTGTGCGAAAGCACGAAGCAATCCATGAATCGGGTGTTTGGACACTGAATTATTTTTTTAATAATGTAAATCTCCATGCGCTGGCGCGCGCCACCACGGGGTATTATTTCGTGTACGCGCATGTCGAAATACCTGAATTTAATCGCCCTCCG
>CADCQU010000032.1 GCA_902803635.1 uncultured Lachnospiraceae bacterium
ATACGTGCCTGAAGGGACTCGAACCCCCGACACACGGCTTAGAAGGCCGTTGCTCTATCCAGCTGAGCTACAGGCACATAGCCGCTGTTGCCCCATAAAAATGGAACAAAGCGGGTGATGGGAATCGAACCCACGTGTCCAGCTTGGAAGGCTGGTGTTCTACCATTGAACTACACCCGCATTTTGAAAATTATTCGGCAAATGCACTCATTCCCACCGTGATGTTTTAAACAACCGTGTTGACAAATGCCGCTGCCGCAAATCGGGGTGACAGGATTCGAACCTGCGGCTTCCTGCTCCCAAAGCAGGCGCTCTACCAAGCTGAGCCACACCCCGTCGCCCTGAAGGACTTGCACGCTCTTTTCAGAACGCAATAGTGATTGTAACAAGAGCTGCGGCATTTGTCAACTGTTTTTTAAAAAATTATTTCCCGTCGCGGCGCATGGAGAATTGATCCATCGGGTAGTTCTGGAGATTTTCGAGGACTTTGCGGTCGTCGGCCTTGGTAAGGAGGGCCTTCCTTGCGGGGCCGATCGTCTTTTCGCCCTCGCGGCGGGAGGGGCCGCCGACGCAGCCGCCAGGGCACATCATGCCCTCAATGAAATCCTCAGGAAGCCGCCCGGTTTTCAGGAGCAGCAGGGCCTTCTTGCACTCCGCGCCGCCCGCGCAGGAAAGGAGCTTCACGCCGGAGACGTCCTCTCCCCTCTCCTTCATGCATTCGAGGACCGCGCCGGCCACTCCCCCGCTCCCTGCAAATTTCTTTCCGAAGAGGGAGGCCTCCTGGTAAACCTCCTCCACCTTCTCGAAAATAATGTCCTTGGACTCCAGCAGGGCGATCATCTCGCCAAACGTCAGGGCGCAGTCGGGCCGCCCCGCAACGGACGCATCCTCGCACTCGCCCTTCTTGGCGATGCAGGGGCCGATGAAGACGGTCATGCAGCCGGGGTGCGTGGCCTTGAGGTACCGGGAAACCGCGACCATCGGGGAGACCGTGGAGGACATGTTTTCCGCAAACTGCTTCGGGAACTGCGTCCGCATCATATTAATGAACGCCGGGCAGCAGGAGGTCGTCATTTTCCGATGTTCCGCAAGGGCCTCGGACCACTCCAAAGCCTCGGAGGCCGCCGTCATGTCACCGCCAAGCCCAACCTCGACCATGTCCGTAAAGCCAAGCTCCCGGAGGGCCTTCCGGATGGAGGCCATAGTAATATCCTTCCCAAACTGCCCTTCCGTGGCCGGGGCGCAGAGCGCGAAGACCTCCCTTTTACTTTTGAGCGCCTCGATGACCGGCACCGCGTACACCTTCGAGCTAATCGCGCCGAAGGGGCAGTCGTGAATACAATGTCCGCACTGGATGCATTTTTCTTCATCAATGATACAGAAGCCGTACTCGTCGTAGGTAATCGCATTTGCCGGGCAGGCTTTCTTGCAGGGACGCTGGATATGGACGATCGCGCCATAAGGGCAGGAATCCGCGCACTGTCCGCACTCCTTGCACTTGGCAGGGTCAATGTGCATGCGCACCTCGCCGCGGCTGATTGCGCCAAAACGGCAGGAGCTAATGCAGGGCTTTCCAAGGCAGAAACGGCAGCTGTCGGTGACGGAGTAGGCGGAAATCGGGCATTCGTCGCAGGCCGCGTTGATGACCTGGACGACGTTCCGCGTCTCGCTCGTCGGATCGGCATTCTGCCCCGTCGCGAGGCGGATGCGCTCGCGGACAATCTCGCGCTCCTTGTAGACGCAGCAGCGGTACTGGGGCTTCGGCCCGGGGCTGACCATGTAGACGATTTCCTCGCGGTCCTCGTGGGTAAGGCTCCCGTTCCACGCGCGGCGGAAAACCTCGACCAGTACCTCGTGCTTAAGATCCCGGATGTCTTTATCGTTCGTAATCATCGCCAACCCTCCTCTATTTTTGTTTTGGCAAATGCGGCGGATGCCACCACTTCCTATATTATAGAGGAAATCCAAGCAAAAAGACAGGGGATTTTCGAAATCTTTCCATCTCTTGTTACTCTGTTCGTTACAGTTCAGGTGAACCTGAACTGTAACGGGGCGTTGCGCAATAAAATCGCCCTTCGGGCGATGGCGCAACGCCTTGGGAGCTG
>CADCQU010000033.1 GCA_902803635.1 uncultured Lachnospiraceae bacterium
TAGCAGCAAATGTCGGAATCGCTTTACCAAGGGCCTCGACGAGACCCATCATAAGACCGGACGCAACGATGGCCGGCAGGATGGGGACGAAGACGTCGCCCGGGGTCTTGAGGAGCCTCTTCCACAGCGGGGCGCGGGAAGCGGCGGCCTTCTTAACATCCTCCTTCGAAGCGGCGGAGGCGCCGGTGACGGACAGGAACTCGTCATACACTTTGTTGACGGTACCGGTACCAATGATGAGCTGGAGCTGTCCGTTGGACTCGAACATACCCTTCACGCCATCAACTTCTTCAAGAGCAGCTTTGTTGACCTTCGAGTTGTCCGCGATGACCAGGCGGAGCCGGGTCGCGCAGTGTGCAGCACTGATGACGTTGGAGCCGCCACCAATGTTTTTAGAGATTTCCTCTGCACATTTTCTGTAATCCAGTGCCATACTTGTTTCCTCCCTTAGTTGAATTTTTTTTTGGCAAACCTTTGGGTTACGCAGGAACTGGCTTTTTAAACCGATTCCTTATAATATAAGGCATTTGTTGAGATAATCCGCTGACGACAAATGCCGAATATCCATTTTTTATCCGTACAGTTCTTACTTATTCACCAGTCGGGGCTGCTTCCTCCGCAGCCTTCTTCCGGGACGTGCGCTTTCTCTTCGGCTTCTCCTCCGCTGGAGCCTTCGCCTCCTCCACGGCGGCCTCAACGGCTGCCACGGCTTCCTCCACCTTCTTGCGGGTGGTGCGTTTCCGCTTCGGCTTCTCCTCGACGGCTTCCGCCGCAGGGGCCTTCTCGGCCTTCTTCCGTGTGGTGCGCTTTCTCTTCGGCTTCTCCTCCACCGGAGCTTCTGCAGCCGGAGCCGCCTCGACCGGAGCCTCGACAGCCGGAGCCGCCTCTGCCGGTGCCTCGGCAGCCGGAGCTGCCTCAACCGGAGCTTCTGCAGCCGGAGCTGCCTCAACCGGAGCCTCGACAGCCGGAGCTGCCTCCGCCGCCGCTTCGACAGCCGGAGCTTCGACAACCGGAGCTACCTCGACGGGAGCCTCGACAGCCGGGGCTTCCGCAGCGGCCTTTGCGGCCTTCTCAGCCTCCTTGCGCGCCTTTGCCTTCTCCAGAAGGGCCGCCTCGGTGCGGAGAGCCGCCTCGGCGGCCAGACGGGCCTTCACGGAGGCATTTGCCTTGCGGACGTTCTCTTCCGCCTCCCGGTGCTTCCGAAGCTTCTCGTTCTCGAGGGCGATCCGCTCCTCCTCTTCCTTCTTGTAGTCCTTGAGAAGCCAGATATACTCATGTCCCTGCAGGCCGATGTGGAAGGCCGTCCATTTGAAGCCATTTGCCACATTTGTATATTCCTCGTTCTCCTCGATCCAGGCGGTCTCCTCGAAGGGCGAGAAGTTGAAGAAGGCAAGAAGCTTCTGGCCGTCATAGTAACGGCCGATGCCGAGGATCTTGTCGTTCCAGGTCTCAATCGTCCAGACATCCGCCTTGGAGTCAAAGACGCGGTTTTCGGAGCGAACCTTCTCCATCCAGAGGAGGGTCTGGTAAATGCGGCCCTGGCGGGTCTTCGGGTCGTCGCGGAGCGTGACCTCGTTCCAGTCAAATTTTCCGCGGTGCAGATAACGGCTGTCCACCGCCTTCACCGGGTCGTCATGGTAGGTGTAATCGTTGAGCTGGCCGATCTCGTCGCCGCTGTAGAGCACCGGGATGCCGCTCTGGGTCATCAGGAAGGCATGGAGCATGAGGTCAAGGCGGATGGCCAGGTCATGCTTCCACTCGTTCTTCTCCACCTCGGCCGCCTCGATGCCGCAAAGGGAAGCCGTCGTTCCGCAAAGGCGGGCGTCGCCCAGACGCGGGTCGTCATTATACAGCTCACCGCGGGCGTTGCTTCCCCACCATTTGCCGGTCAGGTAGTCGTTGAGGTACTTCTTGTGGGCGACCTCCTCCTCGCCAAACTGGCGGAGGAAATCATAGTCAAGCCCCCAGCCGATGTCGTCGTGGCAGCGGAGGTAGTTCAGGAAGACATACTCCTTCGGGAGCGCGAAGACCGCGTCCATCTGGTGGCGGAGCAGCCGGACGTCGCCGGTCGCGACCGTGTTCCACATGGTGCACATGGTCGTGACGTTGTAGAGCATGTGGCACTCGGGCTTTTCGACCGTGCCGAAGTACGGGACCACCTTGGAGGGCTCCATAACGACTTCGCCGAGAAGGAGCGTGCAGGGGCAGACGACCTCGCAGGCCATGCGCATGATGCGCACCAGCGTGTGCACCTGCGGGAGGTTCCGGCACTGCGTGCCGAGCTGCTTCCAAATATAAGGAACCGCGTCGAGGCGGATGATATCAACTCCGTGGTTGCAGAGGTTCAGCATATAGCCCGTCATGTCGTTGAACACGATCGGGTTGCCGTAATTGAGATCCCACTGGTAGGGGTAGAAGGTGGTCATGACGATTTTGCCCAGCTCCGGGAGTTCGGTAAAGTTTCCAGGCGCGGTCGTTGGGAAGACCTGCGGAACCGTCTCCTCGAACTGACGCGGGATGTTCCAGTCGTCGAAGAAGAAGTAACGATACTGGTACTCCGCCTCGCCGGCCCTTGCTCGGACCGCCCATTCATGGTCCTCGCTCGTATGGTTCATCACGAAGTCAAGGCAGACGCTGATGCCGTTGTCGTGGCACTCATCGGAAAGGGCCGCAAGGTCCTCCATCGTGCCAAGCTCCGGCTGCACCGCGCAGAAATCGGAAACCGCATAACCGCCGTCGCTCCGGTCCTTGGGGCTCTTCAGAAGGGGCATGAGATGCAGGTAGTTGATGCCCGTCTCCTTCAGGTAGTCCAGGTGGCTGCGCACGCCTTCCAGCGTCCCTGCAAAGCAGCTGGTATACATCAACATGCCAAGGAGGTTGTTGCCCTTGTACCAGTTCGGATCCGCAAGGCGTCCCTCGTCCCAGGCCTTCAGCTTTGCCGAACGGCTGTCATAGAACTTGTAGAGCATGTTGCAAAAATAATTAAATGCCAGTTCGTCGCCGTGGTAGAGCTCCCCGTAGAGCCACTTCATCTCATCGTAAACTTTTTCAAGGCGGGCCCGAAAGACCGGATCCCAAGACTGATTGATCATAGCCACCTCCTAATGTGACGCTCTGTGCCGCATTTGCCGCGCGGAAAACGCTTCCCAACACAACCTCCCGCAATACGCGGCAGGGCGTTTCGCCGTGCCAAAACTGCCTCCGGCGCAAGCCAACGCAGGGCACGACAAGGCGCAATGCCGCCCTTGCATAATTCCACTACTATAAATATAATCTAACCAGCATTTTTTAGCAAATTGTTTTTTTCTTTTCGTGATTATCCCCATTTTTTGTTGATTTTTTTGTGCAATTTGCACAAAAATTTTTCCTTTTTTATGCGTTTAAGGCACCCGGCGCCCCTAAATGTATAAATTATTTTGTATAAATCTTTTCTGTACATTCTGCACAGAAAAATTTCTTCCTTCTTTTTATATTTTATGCTTTCTTCCAACAGGTGCTTTGTGGTATCATTAAATTGTTATTAGAAACTGTACGGACACGTCCGGAACGAAGCCAGAAAGACGAGGAGCGAGCTGCCATGATGAAGTTAGTCCTGATCCGCCACGGCGAGAGTGAGTGGAACAAGCTGAACCTATTCACCGGCTGGATGGATGCCGATCTCAGCGAGAGGGGCCGGATGCAAGCCAGACGCGCCGGACAGACCTTGAAGGCCGGGGACTATGATTTCGACATCTGCTACACCTCCTTCCTCAAGAGGTCCATCCACACATTGAACAATATTTTAGACGAGATGGACCGCAACTGGCTGCCGGTCGTCAAGACCTGGAAGCTGAATGAGCGCCACTATGGCGAGCTGCAGGGTCTCAGCTGGAACGACGCTATCGCGAAATACGGCGAGGAGACGATTCAAAACTGGCGCCGCAGCTTTGATATGAAACCGCCCGCACTGGCCCCGGAGGACGAACGTTCCGCGAAGAAGGCCGTCATGTACCATGACGTTGATCCGACCCTCCTTCCGGATACCGAGAGTCTCATGGAAACCATTGCGCGTGTCGTCGCGTTCTTCAACGAATCCATCAAGCCTGAGATGGAGGCCGGCAAGCGCGTCCTCATCTCCGCCCACGCCAATATGCTCCTCGCCCTCCGGATGTACTTCGACAACCTGACACAGGAGGAGATTCCAGGCATCAACATCCCGAACGCTATCCCGCTGGTCTATGAGTTCGACGACGCTTTCCACGCAGCCAGCCACTATTACCTGGCCGACCCGGAGACCCTGAAATAAGCCACGACGCTTTTTCATTTGTCAAATCCACGACGGAAAGGAGGCCCCCATGAAGACCTGGACCAAGGAGGAACGCTACCGCGTCCTCACCTCGCCGGAAGAGATCCGGCCTCTGCACGAAAGCATTTGCCACTCGGCCTACCGACAGGCCTTCCACATCCAGCCGACCACGGGTCTTCTCAACGACCCGAACGGCTTCGTCTACCACGACGGCGTCTGGCACCTCTTCTACCAGTGGTGTCCCTGGGGAGCCGTCCACGGACTCAAATACTGGTACCACACGACCTCCCGCGACCTCGTCCACTGGCGGAACGAGGGCGTCTGCATTTGCCCGGACTCCGACCAGGACAACAAGGGGGCCTACTCCGGCTCCGCGCTCCCGGGCGAGGACGCGCTCCATCTCTTCTACTCCGGCAACCACCGCGAGCCCGACTGGACGCGCATTTCCTATACCTGCGTGATGAAGCTGTTCGACGACGGGCGGCGGAAGAAGCTGTCCCACCCGATTTTCGGGCCGCACCCGGACTATACCGAGC
Organism: uncultured Lachnospiraceae bacterium; assembly: GCA_902803635.1. GTDB lineage: Bacteria > Bacillota > Clostridia > Lachnospirales > Lachnospiraceae > Chordicoccus. The sequence continues at coordinate 4,822 of CADCQU010000033.1, forward strand.
ATCAACGCGACCCGAAGATCGTGTACGTGGAATCACAGGGCTACTACTATATTCTTCTGGGTGCCCAGTCGAAGGACAAGCACGGCGGCATCATCCTGTACCGCTCGAAAACTCTTACGGAGGGCTGGAGCTTCGCGGGACGGCTGAGCGTCCCCGGCTTCATGGAATTCGGCGACATGTGGGAGTGCCCGTCGATTGAGCGTATTTCCGGGAAGGACGTGCTCATCTTCTGCCCGCAGCATTTAAAGCTTCCAGGCCGCGGCGACACCATCCACCACAACGGCTACCTGCTCGGCACGATGGACTGGGAGAGCCTCACGTTCACGCCGGACGGCAGCTTCCACGTCCTCGACTTCGGCCTCGACTCCTACGCGGCCGAGTGCGCGGCGAACCTTGATGGGAACGGCCGCGCGGTTCTCTCGGCCTGGATGGGCCTTCCGGATGCCGCCTACCCGGTAACCGACGAGGAGGAGTGGTCCGGCTGCCTCACGCTCCCCCGCGAGCTCCGCGTCCGCGGCCGGCGCCTCATCCAGACGCCGCTGCCGGGCCTTCGCCTGCTCCGCCAGAAGGCACTGGATTCCGCCTCCCGCATCCTTCCGCAGGCCGCCGAGCTTGACCTCTTCCCGGGCATGGACCTTGTCCCGGCAAATGCCGACGACGACGCCTGGGGGGCTGCCCCGAAGGGTCTCGTGGTCGGCGCCGTCGCGGCGACGCCCGGCTCGGAGACCCCGGCAAATGCCCACGAGGCGGCGATGCCGGAGGATATTTTCCCGAAGGAGGGCTGGGAGGATGGGCCGTTTACGCTCCGCCTCTTCACGAAGCAAGACGGCTCGGGGGGCATTTGCATCTCCTACGACCCGGCGGCCCTCATGGTCACCGTGGACCGCTCGGGGATGACCCACCGCTTCAACACCGAGCAGGGCGAGGCACGGAGCCACGCGCTTACCGGGCCGCTCCGCCACCTCCGCATTTTCCTTGACCACAGCTCCGTGGAAATCTTCGTCAATGACGGCGACGCCGTCTTCTCCTCCCGCGTCTTCCCGACCGAGGAGGAAAGGGGCTATGTCGTGGAGGGGCGTGCCGCGCTGCGGCTCTTCCCGCTCCGCGCGGCCGTGCTGAACGATTTTGTCATCTGATTTTCCTTTTCCTTTCTCTCGGAGGGGGACGGGGCTTCGCCTTGTCTCCCTCTTTTTCACATCTCTTTCAATTCACGTTACAGTTCAGGTGGACCTGAACTGTAACCAATTCACTTAAAATTCTTGTTTTTTTGATAATTCTTGAATTGAAGACTTGTTTTTTCTGTGGTAAACTAAGGAACAGTTGTTTTTTAACCGATAGCCTAGGAACGGGGAGGGAAAAAGCCCATGGAAAGCAACACGCAAGTGTTCGATATGTATAAGAGAATCGTCGACCTTTCGAACACCGGGGTCGTGGTCATCGACGATGCGGACCTCTCGGTTCTCTATGCCAGCGACAGCATCGTCACCTTCTTTCCGGAAGCCGCCGGAAAACCGATCGTGGGCCGTTCCCTTAATTCGCTCCTTGCGGACATTGACCCGGTCGCGGTGGAAGCCCTCTCCGACCGGATGCGCGGCGACCTGCCCCTCCACTGGGAGCACTATTTCCGCGCCTACGGCCGCGAATATCATTTTTATGGCCAGCGTACCGACTTCGAAGGCCACAGCGTCTTCATCATTTATATGACAGATAACACGGAAGCCTACAAGGAGAAGACCCGTATCCGCAACTACTACCATTCCCAGATTACCATGATGAGCGGCGTGTCCCCCTACGCGATTGGGATGTACCGCATGAACCTGACGCGGAACGAGTTTAACCCGCAGATTCTTGGACGCTCCTCCTCGGGCCTTCGGAACCAGATTCCAAGGACCGTGGACGAGTTCTTCGACTACGCCTACGAGCGCTGCGGCACGCTCCGGGACGAGAAGCGCTTCAGCAACATCTTTTCCCGCGACCGCCTGCTCATGAGCTTCTCGGAGGGCTTCCCGAACCATTCGCTCCAACACCTCTACTATATGGATTCCGACCGTCCGATCTGGATTATGACCGCCGTCAACATGGCGAGGAATCCGGACAGCGGCGACGTGGAGGCCGTTCTCTACACCGTGGACACGAACCGTGAGAAGATCACAGAGGAAATGCTCACGGCCATCACGGAAAATGACTACGAGCGCATTTCCCTGATTGACACGACGACCGGGCTGGGCATCTCGCTGCGCGACATGCGTAGACAGCCGTCCCGCGACCCGCTTCGCCAAGGAATCAGCTATGACAAAAATATGGAGTTCTACTTCGCCGAGAAGCAGGACGTCGAGAACCGCGAAGAAGTCATCGAATCCCTGCGGCTTGCCACGGTCATGCGGCAGCTGGAGGCCCGCGAGAGGGCCGCGCAGCGCTCCTCCACGGAGAGGCCCGTCTATGAGCGTACCTACAGCTTTGTCGAGAAGGGCCGCCGGCTCTACAAACGGGTCGCCTTCTACTCCGTCAGCAAGGCGGAAAAACTCATTTGCCATACCATCCAGGACATCACGGCCATCACGGAGCAGGAAAAAGAGGCTTACGAGAAGGCAAAAAATGCGCTTGATGAGAAAAATGTCATTCTCTCCCGCATCAGCCGCGATATGCGCACCCCGTTGAACGCGATCACGGGACTGACCAACCTGGCCCGTACCGAGTTACCGGACCACTCGGCCGTCGAGCGTTACCTCGGCGAGATTTCATCCTCCGCGGCAAATGTCGGCGCCATCATCGAGGAGATTCTCGCGATTCGACAGATCGAGGAGAAGCAGATCAGCCTGCAGCCGGAGGTCGTGGAGCTTTCCAGCCTCGTGGCAAATGCGCAGGAAGCCTTGGAGGGAGCCATCCAGGAGAAAGGGCAGCTCCTCCGCGTGGAATTTGACGGGGTGGAGACACAGAAAGTATTGGCCGACCGCTACCGCGTGGAGACCATCCTTCGGAAGCTCCTTGAGAACGCGAACATTTTCACCCAGGAGGGTGGGAGGATCCGCCTCCTCGTGACCGAGAACAAGCGCGAGGGCCAGAAGGTCTTTATCAATTTCGTCATCACCGACAACGGCTGCGGGATGTCCGAGGAGAAGCTCCGTCGGCATTTCGGTCCCGCCGCCGAGACCCTGGACGTCAACGAGAAATCCTATGACCGGATCGGCCTTGGGCTTGCCATCGTCCGCAGCTACGTGCGGGCGATGGAGGGCGAGCTGGGAGCCGTAAGCCGCGAGGGCCAGGGTTCTGAAATCACCGTGACGCTGCCATTTGACGTGCCTTTCGAGGCTCCGTTCGAGGATGGCGCGGGATTGGATCAGGAGAATGCAGGGAAGGAGGCCTTCGATTTCGATTTCAGTGGAAAGCGCATCCTCCTGGTGGACGATCATCGGCTGAGCCGGCAGATCGGCAAGAAAATGCTCGAGCATGTCGGCGCGACGGCCGAGACCGCCAAGAACGGCATGGAGGCCGTCCACCGTTTTGAAAAGACAAATGGCGCCTACGACATCATTCTCATGGACATCCGGATGCCGGAAATGGACGGGCTGGAAGCCTGCCGCCAAATCCGGAAGCTTCCCGTCTCGGGAGCCTGGACCGTGCCCATCATCGCGATGACTGCGGATGCCTTCGAAGAGGACATCCGCAGCTCCTTCGACGCGGGCATGAACGCCCACCTCGCCAAGCCGATTGACCCCATGCTCCTCTACGAGACGCTGGAGCACTTTTTGCCGAGATAATATATGCAGTCCCCCTCAGGGAAGATGTTGCACGACGAAGCCGACCGTTTGCTCGTGCCCGTCCTCTCGCCTCCCCCTCAGGGGGAGGTGGCACGGCGAAGCCGTGACGGAGAGGGGTCACCAAAAGTGGCTTTCTCATCGAATTAAATAGGGAGAGGTAGGCGAACGCCGAACCTCTCCCACTCCACGCGAGCCGCGTGCTGCCTTTGGCAGCACGCGGCTCTTTTAATAAATCAGGAGGCGGGATTTACCCGCCTCCCATCGTTTCCGCGCCACAAGAACATTCCGCACTTCGTGCTTCCTGTCCTTGTGGTGCTCTCACGCTGCTTTCTCTCAGAAATCAATTTCCACTTCTTAGAAGCGCCTCCGCCGCCTTGTAATAGCGGTAAAGAGCAAGCATGATATTGTTCCTCTTCTCGTTCTCCGTGTTCTTGAGAACCGCCTGGGCGTAGGAAAGCGCCGAGACCTTCACCGTCGTCGTGCCGGCTTTCGTCTTCAGCCGCACGTTATACTCCTTGCCAAGCTTATGTACCGGGATGTCCAGGATCCTGACACAATACCGTCCGTCCTTCAGCTTCTCGGGCTGGACCGCCGTGCCGTCCACGGTGGCCGTGACCTTCCCCGCGTACCCTTCCTTCATGGTAAAGTAGAGATAGATGCCCGTCCCGGAATCGAGATAGAGCGAGCAGGAGGTCTTCAGGACATCCTTCATCTTCTTAACTGACATCTGTTTATTCTTCAGATCCTTCTGCGCATTGGAAAGCTCCGTTTTCGAATAGCTTCCTTTGTAAGAAACGTCCATCTCCAGATGATCGGTGCCGATCGTCCATCCGCGGATTTCCGACAGATACGGCTGCGCGTGATGCCCGTAATCGGCGAGCGCATGAACAAGCGCCGTAACCTTTGCGCCGAAGCCGCCCGTCTCGTCGAAATCCAGGACATACTGCTTGACGGAGTACGTCGTTGCAAGCGTCCGCTCCTCACCGTCCTTGAAGTAATGGAAAACCGCCTCAATCTCGTCCGCCATTTGCACGGCATTCACAAAGCGTGTAAACCGGTAATACGTACGGGCGGCATTCATTGCATTTGCATCATACGGAGCAACCGTCTTATCCCCGCAAACGGTAAATTCCACGTAGCTCTCGTTGTAGTCCACCCCTTCGATTTGCGGCAGGTTCATGTAGAAATTCACACCGATCTGCCCAGTCAGGACCAGCGACTGCGTCTTGAAGGCAATGAGCTCTTCCACCTCCGGTACCTCTACCAGCGCCATATTGAAATAATTCGCATGCTCCGCGTTGTACCTCTCCACGGTACCGTCTTTTCGGACGATCTGATAATCCAGCGAAGAATCGCCTCCCTCCGTACTGGCCACCCGCGCAATCACCAGAACCTCGCTGTTTTCCTCGGCCGGAATCGAGACCGATTCGCCGCGACCGACCACGACCGACTCTCCCTTTTGAAGCCTCTGTGATTCCATATAATCGTTAAAGTCAACCACCCAGATTTCGAAGCTCTCCGCCGGGGCATCGTCACTGATGTTCACCTTGACGGCACCACCACGGTCATCCGGCTCCGCATGCATCCATCGGTTGTCAACGGCTTCCGCCACGCTTCCGGGTTCTGCATGGAAATACATCTCGGGCAGCTCGGGATATTTCTTTTCGTAGAACGCATAGGCCGCATCCTCGAACTTGTTAAATGCGGATGCCCGCGGCTCCCACCAGTTCACATTTACGGTATATGCATAATCGTCGCCCTTGTCGTTCTCCAGCTTAAATGTCACAGGACCGTTGCCGGTGAAGCGCACCTTGATCGCAAACCTTTTCCCGTAGGTTCCGCATTCGGCGGATTCCATGGACAGCACCTCGACATTGTCCCCCTCATAGGTGAAGTGGGTCCCTGCATTCTTCAGGATAACGCCATTTACGATCCCGTACAAGGTCGTCTCATACACCTGTCCTGCTTTCAGGCTGGAAGGTTCCGGGAAATTTTGCTCCCAGACAAGGCTGGAATTTGGCAAGCTCTGCCATTCGGTAGCTTCCTCCTGACCGCCGGAAGTTCCCGTGGCCTGGTGGACCAGGTCGCCAGCAAAAACCTCAATCAGCCTGTCGAAATACGCATGCTTATCGGCGGTTCCGGGGAAGGCCTCTTCGACAACCGTAATGGTCACGGTGTGCGGCGTAAACTCCGGGTTCTCCCCAAAGCTGATGATCTGTATTTCTCCCCCGTCTGAAAGCTCTATCGGCTCGAAGCCCGCAATGTCGCTGGATACGCGAATCTTGCCATGGAAATCCAGGGCGATGCTTTCCGCCTCCGTCGTAAACTGGAAGCTTGCGCCGACACAGCCCAAGGCAAGGGTTTCGTAAAATGGCTCCTCCCCATTTCTCCAGGACGTGATATTCTTTTGGAAGACCCAGTCGCCGCCGCTGCCGGTAACCGGTTGGCCTTCTGTATCAAAATAAGTAAACAGACCGTTGGTGTTCGTGATATCCAGTCCTTTTGCCTCTTCGGTAAACGTAACGGTTATATCCTGATAAGAATTGGTTCTTCTGTCCAGGATGCGGATAAAGCTTACACCCGTTTTATCTCCGCGCAAAATCAGCGTTCCGCTGCCATGACCGTCCTGATAGCTTCCGGGCTGCCAGATGAGTACATCCGTCCTGCGCTTCGCATTCTGTTCGTTCCCGGAGGCATCTCCCCCCTGTATCTTTCGATCTGTCAGCTCTTCGACGCTTATCTTCGGCTCCCTTCTTCCGAGCGTGGTGGCGAAGGATACCGGGAGGCGAAGCTGCGTCCCCACGGGCACCTCCAAATGTCCGGGGACTGTGAAGGACGTGGCGTGCTCAATCCTGGCATCGCAGCGGTTGTTCGTGCCGTTATATTCATTGTGCGCGGACGTATCAAGCCCGAATTCGTCCGTCGTCACCTCGTCGCCGTCGCTGAAAACCTCCACGGCAAACTTCAGGGAGCCTGCAGTTGCCTTGCTCCTGTCTTCTCTGAAAATCGTGAAGGCTTCCGCTGGTACCGTGATCGTCCCCCGGATACGCCGTCCATAGCCCGAACGAATCCCGTTCAGGCGGAGGATTCCCCGCGAAAGCTCGTCACCAGCTCCGGAAGTGCCCCTGCGCAGGGCCTCCTCCTCTCCCACCGTCAGATTATGGTTGCTTATGTCGAGAGGGATATAAATCATCTCGTTCCAGTCAAGGCCTTCCCCGTTAAGCTCCCGTACATTCGATGCCAGATCCGGATCATGGACGCCGTAGGAAAACTGCAGGTAGACGTTTTCGGCATCCTCCGTCCCGCTGTTTCCTACAAAGAGATCAACGTCCAAAAGGATGTCCCCCTTCTCATCCAAAGCAAGGCTCCCGTTGTCCTTTCTGGAAAGCGAGATGCTTTCCTCCACGAAATCCAGTTCCGGCCGCTTCTGAATCGTATAAATATCCTTGAGCGCGGCAAAATAGGGATCCTCCGCATAGGACGGATCCTCGTTAACGACGAGGAAAAAGCCCGCACCCTCCGGAAGCGTTGCAGGAAGCGTGAAATCACCGGTAAGCTTTACCTCCCGCCCGGGGTATATATTATCCGTAATCTTCCAGGCTGCCAGCTTTGTATGCGGCAAATCGTCCCCATGTACGCCGAGCGTTACGGTAATGGGATTGTCCTCGGACCCGCGAATACTGATGTCGCCCGTATTGCTAAAGGACAGGTTCGCCGTCAGGTCGGTCCCTGCGGTAAACTGTTCGCTCACAAAGGACAGCTTCGCCTGTCCGATGTGCTGCTGGCCCACGCCGTAGCTGATTGCATAAACGCCCAAGCCCTCCTTAAAGGCAGCATCCTCGGGGGGCTCCGCGCCGGAGGTCAGGAAACGTTCACCCTCCGACTCCCGGTAGGCAAGATACCGCATCATGCCCTGTGTCAGGATGGTCAGGGTGGTGTTGGACCTGGTAAGGTTCGTCGCATGACCTTCCCCAATCTCTGCGTCCTCTGTCTTGTCAGCCTTCACGCCAAGCGCAATCTGCAGGTTGGAAAACTGGAGCTGGTCCATCCCGCCTTTTCCCTGGCCTTCCCCGTCATTGTAGCCTTCCAGCTCGCCTAGATACGCCTTTTCCGCCTCCTCGTCCGACCAGCCGTATTTCGCCGCGTCCTCGTAGACATCCATATGACGCATTGCGAGAAGTGTCCCGCCGCCCCATGCTCCATTCTCACTGTCAAACTTGCTTAAATAGATGCCATTATTTGTCGTATTCTTCACGGTGGCAACATAAACGGTCACAAGGTTACCATCGCCATCCTCGCCAAAGGCAAAGTCTGTCCGGTTGA
>CADCQU010000034.1 GCA_902803635.1 uncultured Lachnospiraceae bacterium
AGGGAGGGATATATGATTCAAATTATCACAGACGTCAATGACTTTATCAACGGCCTCGTCTGGGGCTGGCCGGCGCTGATCCTTTTGGGCTTTGTCGGCGTCCTGATGACGATCCTCACCAAATTCTTCCAGATTACCCACTTTGGATACTGGATTCGCCACACCATCGGACAGGTCTTCCGCGACAAGAACGTCACGGCCCATACCAAGGACCGCACGATCTCCCAGTTCCAGTCGCTCTGCACGGCCCTCGCCGCGACGGTCGGCACCGGCAACATCGTCGGCGTGGCCGGAGCCATCGCGGTCGGCGGTCCCGGAGCCATTTTCTGGATGTGGCTCATCGCCTTCTTCGGCATGATGACCAACTTCTCCGAGAACGTCCTCGGCATCCTCTACCGACGCAAGAATTCGGAAGGCGAGTGGTGCGGCGGCGCGATGTACTACCTTCGCGATGGTCTCGGCAGCAAGAAGCACTGCAAGACCCTCGGCGCAGTTTTAGCGGTCCTTTTCGCGGTCTTCTGCCTTCTGGCCTCCTTCGGCATTGGCAACATGAGCCAGGTCAACAGCATGGTCAGCAACGTCAACCACGCCTTCAACATCCCGAAGATTGCCGTCGGCATCTTCCTTTTCTTCGCCGTCGGCCTCGTCATCATCGGCGGTCTTAAGCGCGTAGCTTCCTTCACCGAGAAGCTCGTCCCCTTTATGGTAATCCTCTACCTGATAGGCACGATCATCATCATTTGCATGAACATCACCCAGATTCCGGCCGTCTTCGTCTCCATCTTCAAGGGGGCCTTTGCCGTCAAATCCGCCGCCGGCGGCATCGTGGGCGCGGGCATCGCCAAGGCCATGCAAATGGGCATGAAGCGCGGCGTTTTCTCCAACGAGGCCGGTCTCGGCTCCTCGGTCATGGTACACTCCAGCTCCAACGTCATCGAGCCGGTCAAGCAGGGCATGTGGGGCATTTTCGAGGTCTTTGCGGACACCATCATCGTCTGCACCCTGACCGCCCTGACCATCCTCTCCAGCGGAGCCGTCAACCTCACGACCGGCCAGCTCACCGCCGAGGCGGAAGCCATCGGCTCCAACTCCCTCATGAGCTACGCCTTCTCGCAGACCTTCGGCTCGGTGGGTTCCATGTTCATCGCCCTCGCCATCCTGCTCTTCGCCTACTCGACGGTCCTTGGCTGGAGCCATTACGGTTCCAAGGCCTTTGAATACCTCTTCGGTACGAAGCTGGTCGTGGTCTACCGCATTATTTTCACGGCTATCGTGCTCGCGGGCTCGGTCATCGAGGCGCAGCTCGCCTGGAACATCTCCGATACCTTCAACGGCCTCATGATGATCCCGAACCTGATTGGCGTCCTCGTGCTCTCGCCGCTGGTCATGAAGTGCACCTCGAACTACGTCGCAAGGCGCATCCGAAAGCAGACCGGCATCACGCCGATGCTCTCCATGTTCCCGGACATCCAGAAAGCCCAGGAAAAGCGCCTCAAAGAACGCCTCGCCTCCCTCAACGAGCGGGCGGCCAAGGTATAACCTCGCCACCGCCAAAATGACAAACCTTTCTTTTCATTCTGCCGGGCAGGTCATTCCTGCCCGGTTTTCTCTTCCATCCATGCACGAAAATGCGGGAACTCTGACAGGTAAATTCCATAGTATTCGCGGATGTTTTCCAGTGTATAGCCAAAATCCGTCGTCAGAACAGTTTTAAATTCCTCAAACGACATTTTCCCTTGATCCACGCGATTAATACAGCCCAAAAGCAAGAAGTCCTCCGGTTCACACGCCGCGCCATTTGTAATGATTTCCTGATACAACTTCGGATAGTCTTTGATGGCAATTCCCATGTTGGCCAGCTTCACCTGAATCATCGCTGGATTTGTCCCAAAACCGATATTCAGAGAACGCAAAAGGCTCAGGACATCCTGATAGTCCCTCTCCATGTTCCGCTCCTGAAAATTCCTGCCTTCCAGATAGCTTTCCGCCATGGACATCTTGTTCTTCAGGAGATCTTCTTTAGAGCAGACGAATATTCGCAACCTGTAATTTCTTCCGAAGAACCAATCTACCGGTTGCCAGTGGAAATCTTTCGGATTATAATACCAAAGCATCATGTCGTTAATCCAATCCACGGGCAACCCTTCGTTGGCCGCAATCCTTTGGATTATTTTCCGGACCGCATCATCAATCTCCTGCAGGCTGTCCATGTCCTCCGTGATGCCTTCCTCCCGCACGTTCCAATAGGACATCGCAAACCCGCCGATACACCTAATTTCAAATACATACTCCTTCGGCAAATCTCCCTTCTCAACAGCCTCCTGGATGGCCGTATTGAGGAGCCGCAAATTCCTATAAAAATCCTCCGCACGAAGCTTCATACGCTCTTTCCCCTCTAAAAATGACAAATTGTCCGTTGGTAGCTCCCGCAATTCCTGCAAATTCGGCAACTCAAATAATTGCTCCGCCCGGTGTATGCGGATACATCTCGCAAGCAACATCTTCGTGTTCTCCGAAAGCCTTTGCGTATCTATTTTTCGAATTTCCTCGATTCTCTTTTCACCATTATAGGAACCTTTGCACCCGTCCCGGTATTCAATCATCCTGTCAAAGTACCGTGCAAGTTCCAGATAGTCCTGGCGCGTATAATCCTTCTGGTCAAAATAATAGCATTCCTTCAACATACCGTATCACCTTCTTTCGAAGGTGATTGTATCATAGGCAAACTCTCCTTGCAAATGCATGCATAGCCACATTTTCCAGCTTCTATTCGCTAACATCTATCAGGCACAGATTCGCTTATAACCTCTTGTCACAGATGCCCCTCCATGGTAGAGTAGGGGATAAGGAAAGCAGCGGAAAACGTGTGTCTTTTGTCCCCAGATTCCTATAGACTTCGCTCTCATCAACGGGATGGGCAGCTCGAAAACCCAAGGAAGATGCTTACTCCTCTATGCAGATAAGCCTGAAAAGAACAGGAGGTTTCCATGAAGCGAAAATATTTCTTTTTTGACATTGACGGTACCCTGACTGAGAAGGAGTCCCGGCAAATGGTTCCCTCCGCGCAGGAGGCAATCGACCGCCTGAAAGCCGCCGGGCATTTCGTGTCCATCGCCACCGGCCGTGCCTACTACAAGGCAGAACCCTTCCGTGCGGCCCAAAACTTCGACCACATGGTCTGCAACGGCGGCCATGGCATCGTCATCGATGGAAAACTGGTGGAGAACAGCCCGCTCGACAAGGACAAATGCCTCGCCCTCTACCGGGAGGCCATTTCCCTGGGCTACGGCGTCCTCGTGGCCACGGAGGATTCCACCTCCGTGCATGCAAGGGATTTTCGTTTCTACGACCAGTGCGGAATCCGCAAGGAGCCTACGGTCTACATCATCGACGAGACCTTCGACCCGGCAAATGCGCCCGCCATCTACAAAATGTATATCTCCGTCCCCAAAGAGGAGGAAGCACGCCTGACGCTCCTTGCAACGCTTGGGCACATGCGTTTCGAGCCGGAGTATCTGCTCGTACAGCCGGATGAAAAACACGAGGGCATCCTGCGGATGCTCGAGCTTGTCGGCGGACAGCCCGAGGACGTGGTTGTCTTCGGCGACGACACCAATGACCTCTGCATGTTCGACCCGGCCTTCACAAGCGTCGCGATGGGCAACGCCACAGACCCGGAGCTTTTCCGCCGCGCCACCCTCGTCGCCCCCAAAAACATAGAGGACGGCATCTTCCGAATTTGCGAGGCACAGGGATGGTTCTAAGGAACTGTCACAGGCTAAATAAATCTTTTTCGTAAATTTTCGTTTGAATTGTTCAAGTTGCAGGAGACCTGTCATTCCAAGCGAAGCGATTCCTTCGTATGCAGAAAACAGCCCTTGCCTTAGGAGC
>CADCQU010000035.1 GCA_902803635.1 uncultured Lachnospiraceae bacterium
CCGAATTTGACGCGTCCGCATAAATCCCCTCAAAGGAGACCCCCTTTCGGCCAAATTCCTCTCCACGGCCGACCTCGGCCGACTCCCCCTGATCCAAACTATCGGAAGACTCGTCCGGGGGCGCAGCCGTTTCCTCCTCTGTATTCAATAATTCCGAAAGCTCCTCCTCCGTGAGCGTGGGGAGAGGCCCTGTCAGCCCATCGGGAATCCTTGCACGCGCCGAAAAAGCCGGATCCTCCTCCAGCCTCTTTCCACACATACCACAGTACAGGGCATCTTCCGGAAGGTTTGCTCCACATTCAGGGCAGTGCATAGATGTCGTTCCTCCTCTATAAAAGCATTATCTGCCTTGCTTTTATTTCTGACTTACAGCTGCCAATCATTCTGGCTCCTTGTCGCCATGTCTCTCTGTCTGTCCATTATGCCACAAATATATGAATTTTGCACCTGAATTTTTAAGGGAAGCCCCAAATAGGCTCCCCTTTTTCGATTCACAGAGCCGCGCAAGGAATCTTGCTGCCTTCGGCAGCACGCGGCTCGCGAGGAGGATAGAGGTTCGGCTCTCGCCTCCCTCTATCCTATCTCGATTCCTATTTTTCTACATTTTCAATCTATGCACCGATACCCCTTGTGGCCAATCTCGCTCGCGACGATCTCGTAACGGTCGGGGTAGCGGTAGAGAAGATCCGAGAGGCGCTTCTCGCCGTAGGTGCGGGGGTCGAAGTCGGGCTTGATGCGGCGGAGCAGGATGCCGGCCAGCGAATTGAAGACAAAGCCGTCCTCGTTCTGGTTGTCCTCCCAGATTTTTCGCAAAAGCGCATGGAGTTCGGCAAGCTCCTCCTCGGAGACCTCGGGCTTGGGATCCTCCTCCGGGCCATCGGCAAAATCGTTTCCATTTTCCGGCAAATGCCCGTCTGCCTTCGGGAACTCCGAAGTCCGGTTCTCGGGCTTTACACCCTCCGTCCGTCCGGCATCCCGCGAGCGCCCCTCGCCCTCATTTGTATGCTTCTCTGCGGCGTGGGCATTTGCAGTTTCCGCCGTCACTGATTTTGCGGTTGCATTCTCCACAGCACGGGCATTTGCATTTTCCGCCGTCTCCGGTTTCTGAGCCGTCTCGGCAGCTTTGGCAGCCGGCCTTTGTTCCGTCTTCGCGGCAACCTCCACAGGCCGCTCCTGCGAAGCGCTACGACCATCCCCCGCCCTTTTCGCATTCCGCGAGCTGCGGTTCCGATGGCTCGTCCGAAGAAGATTCTCCAAAATAATGAACTCGTCGCAGGCGTTCACGAAGGACTTCGAGGTATTGGATCTGCCGACGCCGTAGACGTAGGCCCCCGACTCATGAAGGCGGATGGCGAGCGGCGTGTAATCGCTGTCGCTCGAGACCAGCGCGAAGGCGTCGTAATTGTCCGTATAGAGAAGGTCGAGTGCGTCGATTACCAGTGCAATATCCGTAGCATTTTTCCCGGCCACGTAGTCAAATTGCTGTACCGCACGGATGGCCAGCTTGTTGATCTCCTCCGGCCAGTTCTTAAGCTCCTCCTTCTTCCAGTTCCCGTAGGCGCGCTTCACGATAATGCGCCCGCGGATGGAGAGTTCCATGAGCACGTCCTCCAGACAGCCGAGGCTCGTATTGTCCGCGTCAATCAGCACCGCAATGCGTCGAACTTCATTTTCCGCCATACTCCCTCCTTCACGAAAGGTCCTCAAAGATCAGCGCCCCCTTCGTGGTCACCCAGCGATACAAAAGAAGGAAGAGGACTGCAAAGATGACCAGCCAAATGGCGATGTACACGCGGACATCAAGGAACAGGACGACCAAAAAGATTAACCCGCCAACGGCAGCCGCAAGGAGCATCCCGCCGAGCAGCATGATGATTGCGCTCATGCTCTGCTTGATGGGCTGCGCCTCGGTAGTCCAGTGTAGGTTCGGGTTCTTAAGCCCAAGGAAGAGGCCGAACATCCCGGTAAACTCGATGAAGACGAAGACCGTCGCGAGAACGAGGACGCTCTCCAGAAGGCCAAGCTCCAGTACGATAACAAGCGTAATGCCGAGAATGGCAGCCGCCGCACAATTTAAGAATACATGGAGATGGTGTTTTGCAAGAAGTACGTCCTTCGCAGTCACCGGCAGCGACTGCACGACCCAGATACGGTCCCCCTCCAGCGAAACCGAAGGCGTGGAGATATAATTCATCACGGAAAGGAAGATAAAGCCAGCCAGAAGGATGACCGGAAGAATCGCCACGACAACAGGATTTTCCACGCGAAACCCGGCAATCACCTCGCGTATCTTCCCGGAGAAGATGATGGCAAGAACGGCAACCGCCACTTCCATCACAAGCCCAAAGCCCGCGTTCAGCATATAAGTGGCACTGCTGGTAAACCTTTTCAGCTCCCGCATAAGCAAGGCTATCCTGGGCGAACGAAGCTTTGCCTCCCTCTCCCGGTAAACGACCTCCTTCGAATTGCCGTGCTTCGTGGTGACAATGCGGATAAAGGTTCTCGCAAGGACGAACGTCGTCACGGCAAAGAGAGCCAACGTAATGGCGATGAAAATGCCGAAGCCAAGCCAGTCGCCGGTCGAGCCGAGAGCAAGCTGATAGATTACGTAGCCCCAGGACATAAACCCTGGCTTTAGGGAATCCCCGCTCTCCATCAGTGCCGAGATGAGGTTCCCCGCCCGCAGGATGAAGAAATAGTAGATGCCGAAGGCTCCCAGCGCGATGATGACCGTGATAAAGCTCTTTCCTTTTAGCCGGACCGAGAGGGCCGCGACGACCCAGCCAAGGATGGCCGTGAGGGCCGACACAAAGAGCGTTACGAAGACCATGAGGACAAGCCCCATGACGAGCGCGGGCTCGCCGCCACCCAGGACGTAGTAGCAAATGACGGCCGGAAGCCAGACGATGCCGCTGTAGAGAAGCCCCAAAACAGCGACCGCCACAAGGCGCGAGAGCAGGATCCTGTGCGGAGGGATTGGCAGGGCGAGCAAAAGCTCGTTATCCTTCGCTATGTAGAGCGTCGAGTAGGTGTTAAACACGCTGCCGAAGACGCCGAGGACGATCGCGATGAAGCCGGCGAGGCAAAAATACAGCCAGCTGCGTCCGGAGGCAATCAGGCCCGCCCCGATGGTCATGAAGTTAAAGACAAAATACCCGGCAAGAAAGGCCATGACGCAGACAAAAGCCACGATCATGCCGGCCACGCCGCCCTTGCTCCGCATCTTGCCGGTTCTCGGATTCACAAAATAGCTCCGAAAAATCTCCCGGAACTGCTTTTTCACCAAAACGTTCAGCATTCGGACCTCCTTTAATTATGCCTCCAGTTCCAGGAAGACATCCTCCAGGGAGGCGTCGCCGCGGACCTCCTCCATCGTGCCGGATTTTACGAGTCTGCCGTCCTTGATGATGGCCACCTTGTCGCATAGCTTCTCGGCGACCTCCAGGACGTGCGTGGAGAAGAAGATGGCATTTCCCCTGTCGCAGAACTCACGCATCATTTCCTTCATCTGGTAGGCGGCCTTCGGGTCGAGGCCGACGAAGGGCTCGTCCATGAGGATGAGCTTCGGCTCATGGATCCACGCGGAAATCAGCACCAGCTTCTGCTTCATGCCGTGGGAATACTCGACAATCCCCTGGTCCAGGTTCTTGAGGATGCCGAAGGTCTCCGCATACCTGTGGATGCGCTCCTTGCGCACGTCCGCCGGCACGCCGAAGATGTCCGCGATAAAATTGAGATACTGGATGCCCGTCATATAGTCGTAGATATCGGGGTTGTCCGGAATGTAGGCGATCTGCCGCTTGCAACCAAGCGGGTCGCTCTTTATGGAAATCCCGTTGATGAAAATGTCGCCCTGCTCAAAGCGAAGGATTCCCACGCAGCTCTTCAAGGTCGTCGTCTTGCCGGCCCCGTTGTGGCCGATGAAGCCGTAAATCTCGCCCGGCGCGATGCGGATCGTCAAATCATCCACCGCCTTCTTCTCACCGTAAATCTTTGTCAAATGCTCGATTCGTAACATTTTTCCTCCTCCCTGAAAGCGTGTTATAGTTCAGGTGGCTCCGTCAGCTGTCATTCTGAGGAGCGAAGCGACGAAGAATCCCGTCAACTTTCCGAAAAACCTTACGGGATTCTTCGCTTCGCTCAGAATGACACGATTTTCAAAAAGCAGTACAGCCTTTTCAACAGGGCCGCCTGAACTGTAACGAAAGCATTTTTCAGATGTCCGACTTACCGGCGTTCTTCGTAACGCCGGACTTTGCCTCCTCTTCAAACTGTGTATGCTTTGTCACGGCGTCCCAGCTTCCATTTGTCCGGGCCCTGGAATAGAAAATATCCTCCTCCGTAACATTTGCATCATTTTTGTACCACGGCAGGTGCCTCGCCTGGTAGGGGGCGGGCGTCCGGACGGCGCTCACGAAGGACTCCGTCTGCACCAAAAAATCCGGCGGATAGAGGGCGAAGGTCGTATCCACCACCGCCGCGTACACCTGCGCCCGTTTTAAATAGACCTCGTAAAACCGGCTCTCCCACGCCAGAATCTCCTTGTAGGCGAAGGCATCCTCGGGGATGTCATCCAGCCGGAGCGAAAGCCCGGCCTTGCGGATAAACGGGAATCTTTCAAGCGCGCGAAAAAGCACCTCCATCACGTCGGGAGGACAGGACGAGAGGTCAAGGTCCGGATCCGTCACGACGTAAAAGTTCCTCCGGTATTTCTCAAAGCCCGGTGCCTCCCAAAGGACGCGGAATCCCCAGTTCTTCGTAAGCCGGATCACCTTGTGCCGGGTCGTCTCCAAATAGGCAAGGAGCGGCGGGTAGGTGGAGGCGTTGTCGACGATGATGATGTTTTGAAGCCCCAGCCTCTCCAGCTGCTCCACCATTTGCTTTACATACGAAAGACGGTTGAAGCTGATAATGAAAATCGGAATCGTCCGAAGACCTTTTTTCCGGCGCGCCTCGAAAGCACGCCTGCGCAGCCGAAAGAACCGCGCAAGCCTCGGGTCCGGGCTGGAGTGCCAAAATTCCTTCCTCGTATAGACGGAAAGATGCCCCCGAATCCGTTTCGGAAAGAGCTTTCCGATTTTTTTCCGAAGTCCCGTCTTCATGGCCGCCCTCCGCCGCCGGGCATTTGCCGGCACACGCCATCGGCCCCGCCGTAAAAGGCTCGCTGCGAGAGGGCATAGCCGTAAAATGGCAGCCGGCGGTTTATTTTGCGGTACCGCCGCCGCCGTACCAGAATCTGCACGGCCTCGTAGAGCTTCGGGCAGAGGGCAATCGCCCGCTTCAGCCCATCCCGCTTCGAAGCCTTCTTCTCCCTCCACGAGCCCTCGTTGAGATGCACGCTGTAATATTTCTTTCCGATACGGCCTATCTCGAAAATTTCCTTCGGGAACAGGACAAAATCCTCCGTCCTCTGCGGACTATTGTTTAAAAGTATCTCTTTATGTCGATAAATCATATTCCAGGTCCACAGGTGATTGTTCGCCTCGGTGAAAAGCACCCGAGGAGGCTCCTTCGCAAAAGCAATCTCCCGTTTCTCCTCCGTAAAGGGCGGCTCGGCATTTTCATACACCTCCAAGAGCTCCCCGAGCAGGGGATGCCCCTTCTCCGCCCCAAATACGGCCGTCCCGATGCAGCAGTCATAATTAAAGCCGAGGAAGCATTTGTTTCCTAATAATTTGTCAAATGGCTGGCGCACCACGACGTCGGTGTCGAGGTAAATCCCGCCGTAGTCGTATACGCGCCTCAGCCGGTAGTAATCGGAGACAAATGCCCAGCGTCCTTCCTCATAGGCCGTACGCACGAAGGCGTTCTCGGTAAAGGAGCAGTTCGTCTCGTCCCAGCGCATAAACGTATAGCCCTGCAGCCTCTCCCAGGACCGCATGCATTCCAAAAGACGGGGCGGGATTTCCTCCCCTCCAAACCAGCAATAATGAATAATCTTAGGAATCATGTGATCCCCCTTACAGTTCGTACACGATCTGGGTTCCGGTCCGCCCGTCAAAGGCGGCGGTCGCGTGGGCGATGTTCGTAATCACGGCTCTCCTGCGGGTTCCCATCTCGACAAAGTTGATGGCCGCCTCGAATTTCCGCGGCATGGAGGCCAGCTCGAAACGGCTGGACTTCTGATAGCTGCGGGCCTGCCGCACGCTGAGCCGCCGAAGCTGGCGATCCGGCTCCGGACCCTCCGCAAGGAAGGCCCCGTCGGTATTTGTCACAATCATAAGAACGTCCGCATCGAGCTCGATGGCCAGAAGCCCCGCCGCAAGATCCTTGTCCACGACGGCGGAAGCCCCCCGGAGGTCAACGCCCTGCTCCATCACCGGAATCCCTCCGCCGCCGCAGGCGATGACCACGCCTCCGGCCTCGGAGAGGGTGCGGATGGCGTCGATTTCCACGATTTCCCGAGGAACCGGCGCGCCGACAATCCGCCGAAAGCCTCCCTCGACGGCAGTCACGCTATTTCCCTTTGCCTCCTCCTTGGCCGCCTCCTCGCGGGAAAGCACCCGGCCGACAATCCGGTTCGGGCGGATGAAGGCACGGTCATACGGGTCGACAAGAACCTGCGTGAGCACGGTGGACACCGAAACGCGGAGGCCCCTGGAGAGAAGCTCGGAGCGAATGGAATTCTGGAGGTCATAGCCGATGTAGCCCTGGCTCATCGCCGCACAGACCGACATCGGACAACTCGTATATTCCTCGTGGTTCGCGGCCAGCTCGCTCATCGCCGTGTGGATCATGCCCAGCTGCGGCGCATTTGCGTGGTTTACCACCACCCTGTGGCCCCGCTCCACGAGGTCCGCGATGGGCTTCGCGGCCGCGCGGGTCGCCGTCTTCTGCTCCGGAAGCGTCCGGCCAAGGGCGCGATGTCCAAGGGAAATAACAACGGTACGAGTTTCTTCCATAATATCACCTCCTTGCCTGGCGGTGTCTTACCCCGCCATCATCATCTTCGCGAAAAATACGCCGAGCACGATGACGCCCAATATAATGCGGTAGTATCCAAATACCTTGAAGTCGTGTTTCCGGATATACTGCATGAGGAAGCGGATGACCACGATGGACACGATGAAGGCCGTCAGCATGCCGACCGCAAGAAGCGCGGCCTCGGTTCCCGAAAAATGGAAGCCGAACTTGACCAGCTTCAAAAGGCTCGCCCCGAACATCACCGGCACCGCGAGGAAGAACGTGTACTCCGAGGCCACCTTCCGGCTCATGCCAATGAGAAGGCCGCCGAGGATGGTCGCGCCCGACCGGCTGGTTCCGGGGATGAGCGCAAGAACCTGGAAGCCGCCGATGATCAGGGCCATTTTCCATGTAATCTCGCCGATGCTCCGCACCTTTGCGAGCTTCCCGGCGTTGCGGTTCTCCACGACGATGAAGAGGATGCCGTAGATGATCAGCATAGCCGCGACCGTCGGGTAGTTATAAAAATGCTCCTCCAAAAAGTCGTCGAGCGGCAGCCCGATGATGATCGCCGGGATGCAGGAGACCAGTATTTTGCCCCACATGGTCGTCTTGTCACGGTCCAAAAGGCGGAAGGCGCCATTTTCCGAGGCATCCGGCCGGTGGAAGGGCCAAAGGCGCGGGAAGTAGAGCACCACGACCGCCAGGATCGCCCCTAACTGGATGACCACCAGGAACATGTTCCAGAACTCCTCGGATACGCCGAGCTTCAGCACCTCTTCCAGAAGAATCATATGGCCGGTCGAGCTCACCGGCAGCCACTCCGTCACCCCCTCGATAATTCCGAGGAGGATTACCTTAATAAAGTCTAACATTTTCTACCTCGTGAAATCAATAATCATCATCCTCATCGTTGGGCACGCCCTCGAAGTCGGCATCAAAGCCATAGTCCCCGCCATGGGCGGCGTCCTCGTCAAATCTCCCGCCGACCACTTCTCTGGAGGAGACGCGCTTGCGCACGCGCTCCTTCTCCACGAGGTCGGAGATCAGCTCCTTGACGCGCTCGGACTCCTTGATGTTCTTGATGACGAGCACCGGCACGGACTTATCCGACGTCTTGCAGGTGATCGTCCCCAGACCCGACATGCGCTGGAAGAAGCTCCGGCGGAGGGAGAGGTCCAGAATCCGGTACAGACGGATCTCCTCCTGCCGCTTGTTCAGGAAACCGATGTCGAGGAGGAATTTCTCCTCCGTCAGCGTGTAGCGCGTAAACGTCCACGGCAGTCCAAAAAGCAGCCACCGCTTCTTTGAAGTCCATATCACCTTCATAACATTACCTCCTTTTTTTTACAATGAATTCTCGAGGGTGAGCGAAACCGCCGTGCTCTCGGGAAGTGCCAGATACCCCCGGATGCCGGCCCGCCAGTTGCGCGGACCCACCACCTCAAACCGAAACGCCCGGCGCGCATTGTCAATCACCATGTTCCCACCCCCGTCGAGGGGATAGAAAAAGCCTATATCACAGTAAAATGTGCCGCAGACAAGCTGTCCGAGCGGAAGCTCCGCCGTAAGTAGGTACATTCCCGGCTCCGCCAGGTCCATGACAGGCGTCCAGCTCGTCCCAAGCGGGGTATCCGTCTCGTTGCGAACCACCGTCCGGAACGACACCCCGAAAAGCGGGGTCTCCGTGCGGAAGCGTACCCGAAACCGCAGCGTCTCCCCCGGCTGGTATCTTGCCTCGTCCTTTCCCTCAATCCGAAGCTCCAGAAGCCGAAGCCCCCCGTCAAGGCCCTTATTGTTGGTCGTATGCTCGGAAAGGTCAAACACGACCTGTCCCTCGGCAAGCCCCGAGCCCATATACATACGGATGGCCTCTCCGGCTTCGCCGTCATAGACAATCTTCCCCTGGTCCATCACCACACAGCGGTCACAGAGCCGGCGGATCGTCTCCATGTTGTGGCTCACGTAGAGGATGGTCTTCCCCTCGTCGTCGGCCGCCTGCCGCATCCGGGTGAGGCATTTGTCCTGGAAGGCCATGTCGCCC
Organism: uncultured Lachnospiraceae bacterium; assembly: GCA_902803635.1. Taxonomy (GTDB): domain Bacteria; phylum Bacillota; class Clostridia; order Lachnospirales; family Lachnospiraceae; genus Chordicoccus. The sequence goes on from CADCQU010000035.1 coordinate 8,948, forward strand.
ACCGCCAGGACCTCGTCCATGATCATGATCTCGGAATTTAAGTGGGCGGCCACGGCAAATGCCAGCCGAACGAACATTCCGGACGAATAGCGTTTCACCGGCGTGTCGATAAATTCGCCCGCTTCGGAAAACGCAATGATATCGTCCAGGCGTTCGGTGATCTCCGCCTTGGTCATGCCGAGGATTGCCCCGTTCATGAAAATGTTCTCGCGGCCGGTGAGTTCCCGGTGGAAGCCCGTCCCCACCTCCAGCATCGAGGAAATCCGCCCCCAGATTTCAATCTGCCCCTCCGTGGGGCCGGTAATCCGGGAGAGGAGCTTCAGGAGCGTCGATTTGCCGGCGCCGTTGGCACCGATGATCCCGAGCCGCTCCCCTCTTTTCACTTCAAGGTCCACGCCGTTCAACGCCCAGAACTTCTGTCCGATGAGACGCGCGTCAAAACCGATGTAGCTGTTTGGATCCTCCCGGCCCCGCCGCTTCGCCCACCAGGACTGAAGCGATTCCCGGAGCGTCCCCCCTCCGATGCTGCCGAGCCGATATTGTTTTTTCAGCCCCTCAACGCGGATGGCCAGGGAACTCTCTGTCTCCATATCTTTTTCCTTTTTGTATATACAAATGCAACATTTGCCAACGCCATCAAACCGTATCCATAAAGTTCCGCTCCACCTTGTTAAAGAGTACGAGCCCGCAAAAAGCTACGAAAGCCGTGACACAGAGGGAGAGGACGATGGACCAGGCCACGGGCGTCCCCACCCCAAGCAAGGCCCAGCGGTAGAGCTCCATCGGCATGGTTGCGGGATTGAGGAGGACGAGAATCCGCAGGGTCCCCTCCACCCGGCTCAGCGGGTAGACGACCGGTGTCCCGTACATCCAGAGCTGGATGCCGAAGGAGACAAGCACCCCGAGATCCCGGTACTTGGTCGTAAGGCTCGAAATGATAATGCCCGTCCCAAGCCCGAGGAGTCCCAGCCAGATCAGGATTGCCGGCAAAAGCAGGATAACGACCGGCCGCACGTGCACGACCCCCAGGATCACGTAATACGTCAGAAGAGCCACCACCATGATCATCTGGATGAAAAAGCGGATGGCCGTCGCAAGGATATTGGAGATTGGAAGCACCAGCCGCGGGAAATACACCTTCCCGAAAAGCGGGGCGTTCTCCATAAACGTCGACGCATTTTTCGTGACACAGGCTGAAAAATAGCCCCAGAGCGCGTTCCCCGACAGGTAAAAGAGCATCTGCGGGAGCCCGTCCGTCCCAAGCTTCGCGATGTTGCCAAAAACGAGCATGTACATAAGGGAGCTGAGGAGCGGGTTGATAAAAAGCCAGAGCGGCCCCAGAATCGTCTGCTTAAAGGAAACCGAAAAGCTCCGTTTCGTGAACAGGACGATCAAATCCCGATAGGCCCAGACCTCCCCCAATTTCAGGTCGAGAAGACGGTGCTTCGAAGTAATCTTCGTGTAGGATTTATATGCCTCCGTCGCCATCCTCCCCTCCTGTCTTTTCCTGACAAATGTTGAGCATCAGCGCCTGCACCTGCGCAAGCTTCTCCTTCCGAAGCTCCGCCCGGCAAGGATTCTTGGTCGGACAGGACATAAGACGCCCGCAGTCCGGATACAGGGCGCAGGTCGCGCAGTCGTCCTCAAACCGGTGCTGCAGCCAGCCGTCCCAAACCTCCTTCTCTGTAACACCCTTCCAGACATCCCCGACTTTATGCCCGTAGGCATAGTGCTCGCATTTGCCAAGCTCGCCCAAGGGATTGATGGTGACGCTGTTTGGGCTGTCCGCCATGCAAAAGTTATGCCGCAGGGACGGCAGCTTAGTCTTCCTTTTCGCATGGCACAGCGTTGTCTCCGCAATATGTTGTTCCAGAACCACCTGGAGCCTTGCAATTTCCTCCCATTCGTCCCCGGAATGCCGGACCGGCTCGAAGCCGTCGTCTTCGAATAGTTCATGGGCGTAGCAGTCCAGGTTCGACCACCCGCCGAAACGCTCCGCAAGCTCGTCCACCAGCTTAAGAAGATCCTCTGCGTTATGCCGGTCAAGGTTCATCCGCACCGAGACAAACACGTTCGCGTCGAGGAGAAGCCCGATGTTGTCCAGCACGCGCTGATATGGACTCCCCGAAGCGTTCACGTAAGCCTTCGTCCTGTTGTAAATCTCCTCCGTCCCGTCGAGCGTAATCTGAATTTTCTTTAATTTCCAGTCTTCGGCAGCCCTCTGCACCAGCTCCGGCGTAAAGAGATAGCCATTCGAGGTCATATGCGAGCTGTATTCCACGCCCGCCTCGCGGAGCCGTTCACAAATCCGTGAAATCTGCGCCTGTCCGACCAGCGGCTCACCGCCGAACCAGTGGAGCCTGGCCTTCTTTTCCCCGCAATTTCGGCAAATGTAGCCCGCGACGGCCTCCGTGACCTCCTCGGTCATCGTAAGGTGCGGGTAGTCGCTCTCGTAGCAGTAAAAGCACCGGGCGTTGCAGGCGGTCGTCGGCAGGATTGTGAACGCACGAATATCCTCCGTCCGATTCATAAGGCCAAGCACGGTGCGGGTCTGCTCCACCGTCTTTCTCTCGTCATACGCCTCCGGCACCACGAAATGATACGCAAAGAGCTCCGCAAGAACCTCCGGCAGCTCGCCCGGCAGCCCCTGCCAGGCCTCCTCCTCCTCCTTTGTGAGAAGGACAAGCTCGCCGGTAATTGTCAGAAGGAGCAGCAGACCCTCCTCGCTCCTTGCCTCCACGACATAGAGCATTTTCCGGCAAATGCCGCCCCGCCGTTTCTGGCGCCCGAGTATTTTCCGAGGGGCGCCCTTCCCTTCCCTGATGATTTCCATAGGCCTTTTATTACCCCTGCTTAGTAGCCTTCTCGCCGTCCGCCGTCTTCTCTCCCTTCGCGGGCACGCCGTCCACGAGGCCCTGCTTTGCCAAGCTATCCACGAATCCCCGGACAAACGCCCGAATCTGTTCCTCAGAGGCATTGTACTCCTTCTTCATGGCGGCAACAATCGCGTCCTCGGTCGTCTCCTCGGCAAGGAGCTTGAAAATGAACGCTCCGCTATCATTGAGCTTCACGATTCCGTGGATGGCGCCTTCGCTCTCCTCCCCAATCGGGAGCGCCACGGTCTGCTCGTCCATCTCCATCAGTTCGAACTCGTACTTCAGTTTCATCTGTCAACCCCCTTATATATCTCTTAGCCAAAAATATCAGCTTACATTATACCACAAATCTTCTCTTCTCCATAGACAAAGCCGCAGGAAAA
>CADCQU010000036.1 GCA_902803635.1 uncultured Lachnospiraceae bacterium
ATTTAACTGGCTTGCCTGGTACGGGAAAATGTACGGCTCACAGTCCTTCCTCGCAGGCACGGTCTCGGCAAATGTCGCCCCGCAGTCCTCGCAGGTGTATTCGCGGATTCCGTCTTCCTTCGCCGTCGCGGCCTTCGTGATTCGCGACGTGTAGTTGTGCGCCCCGACCTTCGTTACATTTGCAAATCCGTAGTCTCCATCCGATTCCGTGATGATGACCGTAAGCTTCCGAACGCCCGCCGTAGGGATGGTGATCTTCTCGTTCATCATGTCACCGGTGAGCGTGCGTGCATAGGACTCCTGGTAAATATCGTCGAGGTACACCTTGAGGCCTGCGGCTTTCGTGTTCCCGCCGTCAAGGTGGCCGACGGTGAAGAAGACCGAGCTTACCTCCCCGTCCAGATTATAGAGAAGCCTCGACTCGTAGAAGGCCGTCCGGGTAAAGCCCTTCGTGTACTTCTCGCCCATCATTGTGAACGTGTATTCCGGATTCCCGTTGTACATATTCACGTTTTTGGTGTGGTACGGAAGCAAATCATGCTCCCCAACACTCTCCGCCAATACATTTGTTTTGGCAAATGCCCCTGCAAAGACAAATACGGCCGCAAGAAGCACGACAAATCCCAGAACCTGCCAAAGCCCCTGTCGCTTCCCTTCCCTGTTTCGCTGCTTTTTCATACGTTTCTATCTCCCTTCGTAGATTTTTCCGCTCAAAGCGCGGTTGATTCTCTTTATCATACCCCTTCCAGTAGAAAGATGCAACCTCCTCATTTAGCGCCTCTCCTCTTGCCTCCCCCTCCAGGGGGAGGTGGCACGGCGTAGCCGTGACGGAGAGGGGCCGCAGTGGGGAGTGAAAAGCATCACAGAAAAAGGAGCTCCCTAGGCCGCCCCTTCCGCAGCAACTACTGCGCAAATCTCTATATACACTCCACATTTGCCTATGGTACATCCTACAAATTTGTCATACAATAGAAGGTAACAGCACGTCGCAAGGCTGTATTTGCAATTTCCGCAAAACCTCCCCGCCGGGCATTTGCCTCCATGTAAAGAAAGGAGACGCCATGTCGATCCTCTACAACGAAAGCAAGAAAACGATTACCCTGCATACAGCGAAGACCACCTACCAGCTGAAAATTGGAAATTTAAATTACGTGAACCATCTGTATTATGGAGCCACGATTCACGACGAGGACCTCTCCTACCTCATCCGCCGTTACGACCGCGGCTTTTCGGGCAACCCCTACGATTCCCTGAAGGAGCGCACCTTCTCGCTGGACGCGCAGCCGCAGGAATTCACCACCCAGCAGCAGGGGGATTTCCGCATCAATTCCATCGAGGTCCAGAACGCCGACGGGAGCTTTTCCTTTGACGGGCGGTACGTCTCGCACAAAATTTACAGCGGAGCCTTCACCCTGAATGGGCTGCCGACCGCATTTGCCAATGAAAAGGACACCGTCGATACGCTGGAAGTCGTCCTCGAGGACGCGGTCACGAAGGTGCAGGTGACCTTGCTCTACTCCGTTTTCGAGGAGGCCGACATCATCATGCGGGCGGTCCGCGTCCGCAACGGCGGCGAAGGGACGATTGCCTTGAAGCGCATCATGTCCCTCAACATGGACTACATGAACGGCGGGAACCTTGACATGCTCTCGCTCCCGGGGCGCTACGGCCAGGAGCGGCAGGTCGAGCGCCAGCCGCTGACCCACCACGTCCACAAGATCCGCAGCGGCCGCGGCATTTCCTCGCACCAGCAGAATCCCTTCGTCGCCCTCGTGGATAAGAAGGCAAATGAAGACTACGGGGCCTGCTATGGGTTCGCGCTGATGTACTCGGGGAGCTTCCTTACGGAGGTGGAGCTCGACCAGTACGACCAGGTGCGGCTCGTGATGGGCATCAATGACCGGCTCTTCAGCTTCCATGTCGCGCCGGGCGAGGAATTTGACACGCCGGCGGTCCTCATGACCTACACGCACAAGGGCCTCACGGGGATGAGCCACATTTACCACGATTTCTTCCGAAACAACCTCAACCGGAGCAAATTTGTCCGCGAGGTGCAGAGGCCGATCCTTATCAACACCTGGGAGGCTGCCTTCTTCAACTTCGACGACGTGAAGCTCGTGGAAATCGCCAAGGCCGCCAAGGGCATGGGCGTCGAGATGATCGTCATGGACGACGGCTGGTTCGGCAAGCGCGACGACGACAATTCCGGCCTCGGCGACTGGTTTGTTAATGAGAAGAAGATCAAATGCGGGCTGACGGAGCTGGTCCGGCAGATCAATGACCTCGGCATGAAGTTCGGCATCTGGTTCGAGCCGGAGATGGTCTCGGAGGATTCGGACCTCTTCCGCACGCACCCGGACTGGGTGATGGAGATTCCCGGCCGCCACGCGGTCCGGAGCCGCAACCAGCTCGTCCTCGACGTCAGCCGAAAAGAAGTGCAGGACCACCTCATTGCAAGCGTCAACCGCATCCTCGACAGCGCGAACATTTACTATGTCAAATGGGACCTCAACCGGGCAATTACGGACCTCTGGTCCAATTCCCTGCCCGCCGAGTGCCAGGGCGAGGTCTCGCACCGCTACGTCCTGGGCCTCTACCGCGTCATGGAGGGCATCATCAAAGCGCACCCGGACATCATGTTCGAGGGCTGCGCGGGCGGCGGCGGGCGCTTCGACCCGGCCATGCTCACCTTCTTCGTCCAGTACTGGAGTTCCGACAACACCAAGCCTCTGGATAACTTAAAGCTGCACTACGGCTCCTCCTTCCTCTATCCCGTCTGCACCATGGGTGCACATGTGTCCGAGGCGAGCCCGATGGTGCCCCTTGAGACGAAGGCCGCCATCGCGATGTGCGGAACCTTCGGCTACGAGCTGGACGCAACCAAGCTTAAGAAGAAGGAAGTCAAGGCCTGCAGCAAGATGAGCTCCCTCTACCACAAATTCTACGACCTCAACTTCTTCGGCGATTACTACCGCCTGACCAGTCCCTTCGAGCCGGTCAACCTGGTCGCCTGGGAGAGCGTCTCGAAGGACAAAAGCGAGGCCCTCGTGACCGTCGTCACCGTCAACCTCACGATGAACGGCCCGCAGGAGTACATTTACTGCAAGGGCCTTGCCCCGGACAAGCTCTACAAGGTGGACGACGGCAGCAACAAGGTGATTGCCTCCGGCATGGCCCTCATGCACGCCGGCATCCCCATCCCCCGCGAAGTCCCCGAATTCACCGCCTTCCTGTACCATTTGAAAGCGGTGAAATAAGGCAGAAGAAGGCGAAAAGCCGCCCCTCTACCCTTCCTCGCGACCCGTGCGCAACCGAAGGCGACGAAATGCCTTACGCGACTCCGTGAATAAACCCAAGCCCCACGGCCTTCTGACCGTGGGGCTTGTATGCTTTCAATGTGGAAAATCTCACAAACTTCCGATTTAAAACCTCCCAAACTTCCGATTTAAAACCTCTCAAACTTCCGATTTAGGCCCGCCTTACTCCATCAGTTTGACCATTGCGCTTTTCTCAAAGAACGAGATGCCATAGCAACGAACGGTG
>CADCQU010000037.1 GCA_902803635.1 uncultured Lachnospiraceae bacterium
GGGATTCTTCGTCGCTTTTCATCATCCCTCATCGCCGTAGGCGATTCGATTCAGGGATGTCCGAAGGACGCGCTCCTCAGAATGACAGATTCTGTACCTGTGAAGTAAACCTGTCATTCTGAGCTTGAAGCGTTTCAGTTGAACGCCAGCGGCTTCTGTTGCTCTTCCAACCGTTTTTCCGCAGTGGTGAGCATGAGCTTGATGCGGTTGAGCTGGTTGACCTCGGAGGCGCCGGGGTCGTAGTCGACGGCGGCGATGTTGGCCTCGGGGTAGCGGCGGCGGATTTCCTTGATGACGCCCTTGCCCACGATGTGGTTCGGGAGGCAGGCAAATGGCTGGATGCAGACGATGTTGGGCACGCCGGCCTCGATGAGCTCGAGCATTTCCCCGGTCAGGAACCACCCCTCGCCGGTCTGGTTGCCGGTCGAGACAATCGGCTCGGCCATCTTCGCAAGGTGCGCGATGTCCGCCGGGGCAGAGAAGTGCGTACTCTTCTTGAACTCCCGCGTGGCAGCCGAGCGCAGCATTTTGATAAGCTTAATCCCCATGTTATTAATGAAGGATTTCTTCCACTGGAAGCCGAGGTTTTCCACCTTGAAGTTCATGTTGTAGAAGCTGTAGTTGAAGAAGTCCAGAAGGTCCGGCACGACGGCCTCGGCCCCCTCCTTCTCCAAAAGCTCGACCAGGTGGTTGTTCGCGGCGGGAGAGTATTTGACAAGGATTTCCCCAACGATGCCGACGCGCGGCTTCACCTCGTCCGTCATCGGCAAATGGTCGAAGTCGTGGATGATGCTGCGGCAGAGCTGGTTGAACTTCCGGTAGCTGACCTTCTTGTCCGAGACAAATGCCTCGCAGTGGCGGTTCCATTTCTCGTACATGCGGTTTGCGGAGCCCTTCTTCTTCTCGTAGGGCCGGCAGCGGTAGAGGCATTTCATGAGCACGTCGCCCAAAATGACCGCGTAGACCAGGCGGACGAGCGTCCCCACGTCAATCTTGAAGCCCGGCTGCGGCTCGAAGCCGTTGAAGTTGAGAGAGAGCACCGGGATGTGGGCCATGCCCGCCTTCGTGAGCGCCCGGCGGATGAAGCCGATGTAGTTCGAGGCGCGGCAGCCGCCGCCGGTCTGCGTGATGACGACCGCCGTATGGTCGAGGTCGTACCGCCCGGAATTGAGGGCCGACATGATCTGCCCGACCACGAGAAGCGATGGATAGCAGGCGTCGTTGTTCACGTACTTAAGGCCCGCGTCCACCGCGTGGCGGTCGTCATTTGGCAGGATTTCCAAATGGAAGCCGCCGGTGCGGAAGGCCGGTTCGAGCAGACGGAAATGGATCGGCGACATTTGCGGGGCCAGAATGGTGTAGGTCTCCTTCATCTCCTTCGTGAAGGGGATGCGGACAAATTCCGAGGAAACCACGCGGCGCTCTTCATTTGTCTCCTCCGAACGCTTCTTCCGCACTCGGATGGCGGCGATGAGCGAGCGCACGCGGATACGGGCCGCGCCGAGGTTGTTGATCTCGTCAATCTTGAGGCAGGTATAAATCTTGCCGCTGTGCGTCAGAATTTCCTGCACCTGGTCGGTCGTCACCGCGTCGAGGCCGCAGCCGAAGGAATTGAGCTGGATGATGTCGAGATCGTCGCGGGTCTTCACGAAGTTCGCCGCCGCGAAAAGGCGCGTGTGGTACATCCACTGGTCATTTGCGCGGATCGGGCGTTCGAGGCAGCCGAGGTGGGAAATGGCGTCCTCGGAGAGCACGGCGAAGCCGTAGGAGTTGATGAGCTCCGGGATGCCGTGGTTGATTTCCGGGTCGATGTGGTACGGACGGCCGCAGAGCACGATGCCGTGGCGGCCATTTGCCTGCAGATATTCGAGCGTCTCCTCGCCCTTCCTTCGGATGTCCTCGCGGCTTGCCAGAAGCTCGTTCCAGGCCGCCTTCGCGGCCACGGCGACCTCGCCGCGTGGAAGGTCGGCGAACACCTTTACCAGGCGATCCGTGATCGTCTTCTCGTCGGTGAACGCGAGGAAGGGGTTCATGAAGTGGATGTTCGGGTCGCGCAGGGCTTCCACGTTGTTTTTAATATTTTCCGCATACGAAGTGACAATCGGGCAGTTGTAGTGATTGACCGCGTCCGGGAACTCGTCGCGCTCATAGGGAATGCACGGATAGAAGATAAACGTGATCCCCTGACGGAGCAGCCACTCGATGTGGCCGTGGGCGATCTTCGCCGGGTAGCACTCCGACTCGCTCGGGATGGACTCGATGCCGAGCTCGTAAATCTTGCGCGTCGAGGTGGGGGAGAGCACGACCTCGTAGCCCAGCTTCGTGAAGAAGGTGTGCCAGAAGGGGTAGTTCTCGAACATGTTGAGGACGCGCGGGATACCCACCTTGCCGCGGGGGGCCTGCTTTAAGGATTCATACCCGAAGATACGCTCATACTTATAATCGTAGAGATTCGGCAAATTGTCCTTGTTCTTCGTAAGGCCGAGGCCGCGCTCGCAGCGGTTGCCGGAAATGTAGCGGCGGCCGTCGAAGAATTTGTTGATGGTGAGGCGGCAGTTGTTCGTGCAGCGCCCGCACCTCGCCATGGAGGTCGTGTAGGTGAAGCCGCGAATCTGCTCCTCGGAGAGCATGGTGGACGGACGGCCTTCCTCGCGGCGTTCCCTGGCAATGAGGGCCGCGCCGAAGGCACCCATGATGCCCGCGATGTCCGGGCGTATGACTTCGCAGTTTGCAATCCGCTCGAAGCTCCGGAGGACGGCATCGTTGTAGAAGGTACCGCCCTGTACGACGATGTTGCGGCCGAGCTCGGTCGCGTCGGAGACCTTGATGACCTTGTAGAGGGCGTTCTTGATGACCGAGTAGGCGAGGCCGGCGGAAATGTCCGCGACCGTGGCTCCCTCCTTCTGCGCCTGTTTGACCTTGGAGTTCATAAAGACCGTGCAGCGCGTTCCGAGGTCAATCGGGTGCTCGGCAAAGAGCGCGGCCTTCGCGAAATCCTGCACGCTGTAGCCGAGGGTCTTCGCGAAATTCTCGATGAAGGAGCCGCAGCCCGAGGAGCAGGCCTCGTTCAGCATCACGTCGTCGACGGCATGGTCCTTGATGCGGATGCACTTCATGTCCTGGCCGCCGATATCGAGGATGCAGTCCACGTCCGGATTGAAGAACTGGGCCGCGTAGTAGTGCGAGATCGTCTCGACCTCGCCCTCGTCGAGGAGGAGGGCGGATTTGATGAGGGCCTCCCCGTAGCCCGTCGAGCAGGCCCCCGCAATCTCGACACCCTCCGGCATTTGCCCGTACATTTCGAGAATCGCGTCGATGGAGGTCTGGAGCGGGTTCGAGTGGTTCGAGCCGTAGGTCGAGAAGAGGAGCCTTCCGTCCTCGGAGATGAGGGCGGTCTTCGTGGTCGTGCTGCCGGCGTCGATGCCGAGGTAGGCGCGGCCCTTATACGTTGAAAGGTCGGCCCGTTCGACTTTGTAAGCATCCTGCCTTGCCTTGAACTCTTCGTAGGCTTCTTTATTTACAAATAGCGGCTCTAAGCGGCTTACTTCGAATTCCATTTTTATGCCGGAGCGAAGCTTTTCGGTAAGCGTCCCGAGGGTGGTCTTCTCCATGCCGGGGACGTAGGTCACCTCCGCGAGCTTCGCCTCCTGGCGGGCGGCATTTACCGCCTCCATCGCCGCGCCGCTGGCCGCGAAGAGGTGGGAGTTGTCCGGGACGAGGGCGTGCTCCTCATCAAGGCGGAGGGTCTCGACGAAGCGGGCGCGGAGCTGATCCAGGAAATGCAGCGGACCGCCGAGGAAGGCGACGTGGCCGCGGATGGGCTTCCCACAGGCAAGGCCGGAGATGGTCTGGTTCACGACGGCCTGGAAAATGGAGGCCGCAAGGTCCGGCCGGGTCGCGCCCTCGTTGATGAGGGGCTGGATGTCCGTCTTCGCGAACACGCCGCAGCGGGCGGCGATCGGGTAAATGTTCTGGTGGTCCTTCGCGAGGACGTTGAGGCCGGCCGCGTCGGTCTGGAGGAGGTCGGCCATCTGGTCGATGAAGGAGCCGGTCCCGCCGGCGCAAATACCGTTCATCCGCTGCTCGATATTGCCGTCCTCGAAATAGATGATCTTCGCGTCCTCGCCGCCAAGCTCAATCGCGACGTCGGTGAATCGCGTTTCGGGGCGGGCTTTGAGGCAGGTGGAGACGGCGACGACCTCCTGCACGAAGGGGACGCCTAAGTGCTTTGCAAGCGTAAGACCCCCGGAGCCGGTGATGGCCGGGGAGACGGCAAGGTCGCCGAGGGCGTCGAGCGCGCGGCCGATGATGCGGGCGGAGGTCTCCTGGATCTCCGCGAAATGCCGCTGGTAGTCGGCAAAGAGGAGATGGTTCTCCTCGTCCAGCACCGCCACCTTCACCGTCGTCGAGCCGATGTCTATGCCTAAGGTATATTTCTTGTTGTCCATAAAGTCCTCCGTTGGTATTGGGAAAGAACTCTCTATCAATTATATCCTTTCAATTATACGCCCCACGGCTCGAAAACTCAAGAAACACAAAGCAGTTTATGTAGGTTTAACGTTACAGTTCAGGTGACCCGTCGTTTCTGTCATTCTGAGGAGCGAAGCGACGAAGAATCCCGTCAACTTTACGAGAAATCTTACGGGATTCTTCGCTTCGCTCAGAATGACAA
>CADCQU010000038.1 GCA_902803635.1 uncultured Lachnospiraceae bacterium
CAGGCTTCGAGGCTGTGCTGGGGTATCTGTACCTTTCGGGGAACCTGAAGAGGGTTTTGGAGCTTGTGCGAATCGCGAATGAGCACATCTTGCCAGCCTGAGAACGCTGTTTTTAGAATGGTTCGGATGCAAAGCCCTGAAAAAGCGGTGGTAATCCGAGTGGAGGAGATGGATGGTGTGCAAGTGTTTGCAGGGAGCGTCCATCCCTTGATGAGAGTTGTTGAACGTAGGAGAAGTATGGTAGAGAAGGATAAAAAAACAAAGAGGCGGGAGTATGACCGTGCGGGGCAGGAAAGACGGCAGACGCGGCGGGAGGTGCGTGACCGGAAGACCGAGGAGCAGGATCTGGAGAAGGCTGAGGAGAGCTTTCTTTCCGGGAGACTGGAAGGCCGGAACGCCGTGATTGAGGCGTTTCGCTCCGGACGGACCGTGGAGCGGGTCTACGTGCAGGAGGGACTTACGGACGGGCCGATTTCGACCATTTTGCGGGAGGCCGCGAAGGCGGGGACGGAGATCAGCCGTGTGAGCCGCGAGCAGCTGGACGCGATGTCCGAGACGGGCAGGCACCAGGGGGTCATCGCCCGGGCGGCTGCATTTTCCTATGGGAGTATCGAGGACATGCTGGCTCTTGCGAAGGAGCGCGGGGAGGATCCCTTCCTGGTTCTGCTGGACGGGATTGAGGATCCGCACAACCTGGGGGCCATCATCCGTACGGCCTGCTTTGCGGGTGCGCACGGCGTGATCATCCCGAAGCACCGGGCGGTGGGCCTTACGCCGGCGGCGGTGCGGGCTTCTGCCGGGGCAGTGCACCATGTCCCGGTGGCGAAGGTGGCAAATATTGGAAAGACGATCGAGGAGCTTCGGGAGGCGGGGCTTTGGTTCGTCTGCGCGGACATGGACGGGGAGCCGATGTACAAGCTTTCCCTGACCGGTCCGATTGGCGTGGTCGTCGGCTCGGAGGGAGACGGCGTTGGCCGTCTCGTGCGCGAAAAATGCGATTTCACGGCGGCGATTCCAAGGCGAGGCCCGCTGGATTCCCTCAACGCCTCGGTGGCGGCGGGGGTCATGCTATATGAAATTGTACGGCAGAGGATTAACAGTTGATGGCGGAAGAAGAGAGAAGAAGCGATGAGGAACTCATTTGCCAAATCCGGCAGGGGGATGCGGGCGCGATGGAGGTTCTTTTGGAACGCTACAAGCAGCTTGTGCGAAAGCAGGCCGCGTTCCGTTACCTTGCGGGCGGGGATACCGACGACCTCATCCAGGAGGGGATGATCGGCCTCTACCGCGCGGTGTTGGATTTTGATCCGGAAAAGGCCAAGGGCGCCCCGTTCGGGGCATTTGCCTACCTTTGCATCAAGGGGCAAATATATAAGGCCATCGCGCGGTCGCAGAGCAGCGGGAACCAGGCGATGAACCAGGCCGTCGGCATGGATGAGGAGAATCTCGAACAGTATTATAAGAAAATCCAGGCGATTGCAAAGGACCCGGAGACGCTGCTCCTGGAGGACGAGAAGCGCGATGAGCTCTTGGAGAAAATCCGGCGGACGCTGACCAAGACCGAGCGGAAGGTATTTGACCTTCGGCTGCAGGGCTATGGCTACCGCGAGATCGCCGAGGCTCTGGACATGCAGCCGAAGTCCGTGGACAACGCCCTGCAGCGCATCCGAAAGAAGGGGGCGAAGGTGCTGGAGGGGTGAGAGAAGGTAAAACATCTCGAAGGCATTCGTGGAGGGAAAAAGCCTCTTCAACGGCAAGCAAAAACGTCTCGAAGGCATTCGTGGGAGGTAGCAAAAAGCTTCAAAAGGAGGGGAAAAACTCTTAAAAGAGGAGGCAAAAAAGCCCACCTGAATTTTGTTATATTTTTATATCAAAAATTTACACACAATTTGTGCAAAACACCAACTTTTTTCTGTGAATCCATAGACCGGCCGCTTTGGCCGGTTTTATAATGTAAAGGCGACGAGCCGCAAAGCCGTATGCGGCGGCTGAGAGAAGGAAGCCAAAATCCGGCGACCTTGGTTCGCCGGGAGAATACATTTGCTTAATGGAATGGACTCACAAGGAGGGCGGAAGGATGGAGAAGGTTGGCGTTGTGCAGTACAGCATGGATATGCAGGTTTTGGGGGCATTTGACAGCATTCGTGAGGCGCAGCGAGCGTACGGGATTACGCATGTTTCGAGCGTTTGCCAGCGGAAGCGCGTCACGGACGGCGGCTTTGTATGGAGGTACGATGATGACGTGGCTCCCAACGAATTTTCGCGCGAGGGCTGGATGAAGGCCGGCGGGCAGTACCAGAGGAAGCATCGGAGAAAGTCCGCTGTGCTGCCAAGGGCGAGGAGGAAGCGGAAGAAGGTGGTTGTTGTTGAGGGGGAGGGGGCGAAGAAGGGGAAGGAAGGGATGAAGGAGGAGAAGGAAGGCGAGGGGTGAGGGGCCGCCGCTACGTCGGCCCCCTCTCCGTCACGGCTGCGCCGTGCCACCTCCCCCTGGAGGGGGAGGCAAGAGGAGCGAGAACAAAGAAAGGAAGCACTTGTTATCACTCGCATTTTCTGCTAAACTATAGTACTGTTAACGAAGGCAGGCAGGAAGGGGGCATTTGCACGAATCCCTGCATTTGTCGGACAAGGAAACAATGGCAAGCAGGAGGGGGCATTTGCCCGGATTCCTGCATTTGCAGAATCAGGAGGAACATGATGGCGAATTGGAATGTGGAAACAACCTGTGTGCAGGGCGGTTATCGCCCCGGGAATGGCGAGCCCCGGCAGGTGCCGGTTGTGCAGAGCACGACATTCAAATACGATACCAGCGGGGATATGGCGAAGCTGTTTGACCTGGAGGCGAGCGGCTACTTCTACACGCGGCTCCAGAACCCGACCAATGACTACGTGGCGGCGAAGATTGCGGCCCTCGAAGGCGGGACGGCCGGGATGCTGACATCCTCCGGCCAGGCGGCGAATTTCTTCGCCATTTTCAACATCGCAAACGCCGGCGACCACGTGGTTTCGAGCTCGTCCATTTACGGCGGGACCTTCAACCTTTTCAATGTCACCATGCGGAAAATGGGCATCGAGTTTACCTTCGTCTCCCCGGACTGCACCGAGGAGGAGCTGGAGGCGGCCTTCCGCCCGAATACGAAGGCGGTATTTGGCGAGTCCATCGCGAACCCCGCGCTCACGGTCCTCGACTTTGAGAAATTTGCAAATGCGGCCCACGCGCATGGTGTTCCGCTCATTGTGGATAATACCTTCCCGACGCCGGTGAACTGCCGGCCCATCGAGTTTGGCGTGGACATCGTGACGCACTCGACCACGAAGTACATGGACGGCCACGGCGTCGCGGTCGGCGGCGCGATCGTCGATTCCGGGAAATTTGACTGGATGGCCCATGCGGACAAGTTCCCGGGCCTGACCACGCCGGATGACAGCTACCACGGCATCACCTACGCCGAGAAGTTCGGCCTCGGAGGGGCCTTCATCACGAAGTGCACCGCGCAGCTCATGCGCGACTTCGGTTCGATCCAGTCCCCGCAGAACGCCTTCTACCTCAACCTTGGCCTCGAAAGCCTCCACGTCCGCATGGCCCAGCACTGCAAGAACGGCCTTGCCCTGGCGGAGTTTTTGACAAATGACCCGCGCGTGGCGTCCGTGAGCTTCCCGGGACTTCCCGGCGACCGCTACTACGAGGTTGCGCAGAAGTATATGCCAAATGGCACCTGCGGCGTGGTGTCCTTCTGCCTGAAGGGCGGACGCGCGGCGGCCGAGGAGTTCATGAAGCATTTGCAGGTGTTCGCAATCGAGACGCATGTGGCGGATGCCCGGAGCTGCTGCCTCCACCCGGCGAGCTCGACCCACCGCCAGCTGACCGAGGCGGAGCTGGAAGCCTGCGGCGTACCCGCAAGCCTCGTTCGCATGTCCTGCGGCATCGAGGGAACCGAGGATCTTATCGCGGACGTTTCGAACGCGCTTTCCTTCATTTGACTTGTGAAGAATGAATAAAAAAATAGAAAAATGGGTGACATTTCTGTGAGTTTCTAGTATAATAGAGACAGCATAAATGATTCCGCCAAAAAGGCGGCAAAGGAGGATTTAGAATGAAGGCTTTTACCTATGTTATCACTGATCCCGTTGGTATCCACGCTCGTCCGGCCGGCAACTTCGTCAAGGAAGTGAAGAAGTATGGCTGCGATGTCAAGATCCTTGGCAACGGCAAGAGCTCGGACGCGAAGAAGCTCATGGCTGTCATGTCCCTCGGCATCAAGCAGGGCCAGGAAGTTGAAGTGCAGGTGGACGGTCCTGATGAAGAGAACGTCGCCGCCGCCCTCGAAGCTTTCATGAAGGCGAACCTGTAATTTGCTACAGGGCCGGAAAGGTTTCCTGAACAACAAAGCAAGCTGAAAAAGCTGCCGCGATTTACAAGATCGCGGCAGCTTTTCTTATGGAAATTTGGGATTCAGTTTTTTTTATCCCGGGAGTGTGGTATAGTCGATAACAATAGTAAAACCATGAAAATATATTTAAAATAATTATATTTACTTTATCGATACATTGTGATACACTCTGTA
>CADCQU010000039.1 GCA_902803635.1 uncultured Lachnospiraceae bacterium
AATGCTATCATTTAAGGATGCTAAAACACCTAAAATGGTAGCATTCTCCGTTAGCTTAAGAAAGACATGGATTATTTAACGCTTACGCAGTTCTCGTATTTCCATAGACATTTGTCAACTCCCAATGCTGCCCTTCTTTTCAAAGCCTCCCCAATGGTGCTTTGCACACCGGGGGTGACGGCATCTTACCTGAGGAACCGGCCTCTGTTCATGAGGGCTGACAACATTTTCCTTGTCAAAGTATACGGATTAAGAATTTGTAAGAATTTCTTAAGCCTTCTTTTGAAGGATATGTGCTATAATCATTGCTGTCAAGGGTGATCACCTTACAAAGACAAACTAAGATATTTACGTATAGTACCGAAAAGGAGGTGCACATGAAGAAAAAAGCAAAAATCACAATCTCGTTGCTTTTAAGCGCCCTCATGCTGGCCGGAACGGTCGGGATGGCCTTCGGCGCAGAGAGCGCGGATGCCGCCGTGAGCTTTGCAGGGCAGGAAGTCGTTGTCACGGATGTCAAAGGCGTAGAGACGGGCGAAGGCGCGGCCGAAGAGGCGTCTGGATTTGAGGTTGTCGTAGACGCAGAGGATGGGACCGGGTCAGAACGCAGCGGGACATATACCTGGTATCGCTGCACGGCTCCGGAGTATCTGAACGTGCGGACGAACAAGTCCACGCTCGACTCGAGCAATATCCGGGGACATATTCTGGCCAATACGGTAGTTTGGGCATGGGATCAGGGAGACGGATGGCATAAACTGAATTTCTGCGGAAATGCCTATTATGTGTCGAGTGCATTTTTGTCTGCGACATGAACCTGTCATCGTCAAACGGGAGGGGGAGACGGTTTTTCCGTCCTCCCTCTTGGCCGTGTCACTGCAATAAAGGTCCCTTGCGTCTTTCGGAGTTAGGACCTGTTCATCAATAACTTGTTCATCTTGCCTGTCTCTTTTTACAATTGCCGCATCAAAAAGGCTCGGCGATGTTAGCAAAAGAAACCCGAAAGGGATCCTCGGAGATTATGAACAATGAAAAAAAGTCTTTTTTCGGTGGCAGTCGATATTGTGTTCAGCACGGTTGTCTATATTTTCTTTTATCAAAAATTGGAAGGATGGGCGTTACAACTGTTTTGGACCGACTCGCCGAAAGTACCCATATGGATCGTATCGCTTGTGATTCAGGCGGCTGCCTTCGTCATGTACATCCTCTATATAAAGTTTCTGGCCGAGGCCAGGCTAAGTGACTACTATCTGGCCGGATTCCCGAAGCTGCGCTTTTTTGGGTTCGGGATACTATCTACGGTTCTTTACGCAGCCATCGTGTTGCTGCTCTTCCCCGGCAAGTGGACGGTTCATATTGGGGAACCGGCACTCTCCTCCGTTGTATTCGCTGTATTTAGAAGCGTAAAAAGGTATATCATAAACGCCGAATTCTTTTATGTGGTACTCTTCGGCGGTATGTGTTTCGGCGCCCTCATGCGAAGGAAGGTGAAGCTTTCGATGGCGCTTTTTGTTGTGGGAATCCTTGCCGCGGCGCTAAATTATGACGGAATTGATTCCATTACATCTGTCACACACCTGCTTTTCTGTGGCATTCAGGCAGCAGCTTTCTGCATGGCTGCCCGATATACCGGATCCGTATGGTCGGCGGTGCTTTTGGCTCTTCCTTTCAGTATCCTGATGGATTATGATATCTTCCGTTTCTTCCACGGGTTTCATGTTTCGCATCCGGATGATATCAACATCCTGTTTTCCCATCAGGCGGACAATACGAACGAGATTCTAAACCGCCTCTTCTTCGGAAATGGAGGCGCGAACCATGCATATTCTGTTCCGATGGCGCTGTTTTATCTCTTGCTGATCATCTGCCTGTACACGAAACTCCGGAAAAAGGAAGCAAAAAAAGAACAAGCTGTCCTTCCGGGCGGCGCAGAAGATCATGTTCAGCCAGCCATCCCGGGCGGCACGGAGGCTTTCTTTGAAGCCGAAATCCCCAAAAAGAAAACGGAAATCGAAATGGCGCAGGAGGCATAGCCATGGGGAAAACGCACAGAACCGGTCTGGTCGCCAAATCAAGAAGGAGGCTTGCAAATAGCATCGTTTTCGGTTTATGCGTGTTCCTTTGTTTCTATTGGTTTGGAAAGAAGGCGGTGGACTATCTGACGGTCGGCAGCGAAGAAGCCTATCTTTCCAGAGACTGGCTGACGCACGAATTTGAAACCTATGTCCGCCTAAAGGCGGTAGCGGCAAACGATTATGCGTCCATTGAGGCGTTCCGAACGGAGCGCGCGCTTCGCCAGATTGTCGTCCAAAGGCACGGGAGAATCCTCCTGTACGCAGGCGAGCGGGGCGGCCTGTTTCGCTCCGGTGACTATGAAGAATTCTCGATGAAGCCGAGCGTGGAGGTGCGATTTGCGGATGGCCCCGCGGAGGTTTATTTTGGAAACGGCGACAATCCGGCGCTTAGCATCGGAATATCTTTTCTGGCGGCCATCCTCGCGATGCTGGCCGGGATCGGCTATTTTTCGGGGGCTATGAGAGAGGATGTCGAGTGTATCCGGAAGCTGCAGAAGGAGGTTGCCGTCATCAGCCGCGGGGACTATGATGGCCGGGTGACCGTCGAAGGGAAGGATGAGATCGCGCAGCTCGCCCGGGACCTTGACCGGATGCGGGCGGATCTTAAGGAGCACAGGGAGAAGGAAGCCGAGCTTCGCGACGCGGAGAAAAAGTTGGTTCTCGGGATGTCCCATGACCTTCGGACCCCGCTCACAGCCCTGATCACGTATCTGGAGATCGCAAAACGGCAGGAAGATAGCGGGGCAAACTATCTTGGAAAGGCTGTCTCGAAAGCGCAGGAGATTCGGGTCCTCTCGGAAGAGATGTTCGAGCATTTCCTGATTAGCAGCGTCTCGGAAAAACGGGCGCTGGCGGAAGAATCCGCGGAGGCCGCATTTTCCGATGATCTCTCTGAAATCTGCGCCGTGCTTGCGGAGAAGGGGTTCCTTGTGAGGGCTCGGGGGATCGAGCAGCTGAAAGGAGTTGTCCTTGTCGATCATGAGTACCTGGGCCGGATCGTGAACAACCTGCTCTCGAACTTTTTGAAATACGCGGACCGGGCGGAGGAAGTGCTGCTTTCGACCGATGTGAGAGAACATGAAATTCTCATCCGATTTGAAAACGCGGCCTCTCCGCTCGTCGGCAACGGGCGGGAGAGTGCCGGCATCGGTACCAAAAATATCGAGCTCATGATGAAAGCAATGGGAGGGACTTTCGCCGCGGAGGCGGCAGAGGGAAGATATATGACGGAGCTTCATTTTCCGAGAATAGACACATAAGGAAGAATGGAATATTACTGAAGGCGCGGATGTTGACGCTCTTCAGGAGGAAAAGAGAAGACTGATAGACAAGATAAAATAGTAT
>CADCQU010000040.1 GCA_902803635.1 uncultured Lachnospiraceae bacterium
AAATCTTACGGGATTCTTCGCTTCGCTCAGAATGACAATTCCTTTACAAAACAAAGCGTCCATTTTCGACGGGGCTGAACTGTAACAGTGGGAGAGCAGGCGGATCAGTACAACACCTTCCCCGCCATGCGATCGTAGCGGTAGACGTGGTCGGAGAGGACCTCCTGCTCCATCACCTGGGTGTTGTTCACGTCAATCACCATGCGCTCCAGCTCGATCCGCGAGTAGGTCCCGTCATCCGGGAGGGCGATGATCTCGTGGATGCTGCTGGGCAAAAGGAAGAGGTTCTCGCCCGCCTCCTCCGCAAGGGTCTGGAAGACCTCCGGTTCGAGCAGGCAGACCGAGCCGTAAAACCGCTCCTCATTTGTCACGACCTTCATTTGCCGGCGGAAAAGGACGGCCCTCCCCTCCTCCGGGATCGGGTTTGCGTTGATCTCATCCAGAATCTCCTCCATGGGAATCATCACCACCGGCTTGTCCCGGCGAACATTTGCCATCGCGAGGTTGTAAAGCTCCTCCTCCTGCATTTGCCAGCGCGCAAGATCGCGGTTCCGGAGGATCATGGTGGCCTCGCCGATCGGCTTCTCGGAAATCTCAAAATAGTAGAGGACGGCGAGATCGAGCAGCCGGCGGTGCGGCGCGCCTTCCAGAAAGCCGCGGTTCCGCGAATAGTGCACAAGGCGCGGATAAATGCGGTCCTTGACATTTGCAAAGTCCACCATCCGCCCCGCGTCGACGGGCCCGCTGACGTCGTGCGCCGCGTGCTCCCGCAGGATGTCCCCGACGACCTCCCCGAGCGGCACATTGCCCATGCAGAAGAACCGGTAGTACTTCTCCAGGTACACCGTCGGCGAGATGTTCCTCCCCGGACGAAGGATCGTCAGAGCGTCCAGGACGATTCCGTTGTTCTTCGGGACGCGGTGGATGCCCACCTCCGTACCCGGGCCCTCCACCTCGCGAATCATGTCCACCACCTGCGCCTTAAACTCCATATAATTCATTTTCTTTCTTCCTTTCCATATTTTCCTGTTGTTATTAATAAAAATCTTGAATCTTGAAAAAGGCTGTGGAGGCCATTAGGAAAATCCTGGAAAAGCGTAGTTGATCAGCGGCCCAAGCTGTAGCCCCCCTATAAGGAAGGTTCCGGGCCGTCTGGGGAAGCCGTCCCTTCGAACAAACTCCCCAAAAATCGTAATATTCTGATAAAAAGATACCAAAAAATTAAGAAGCCTCCCCGCACTTGGGGAGGCTTTCTTTTTATGCCCTCGAAAGGTACTCGGATGTCCGGGTATCAATCTTGACCTTGTCGCCGATATTGACGAAGAGCGGAACCTGGATCGTGGCACCCGTCTCGACCGTCGCGGGCTTCGTGGCGCCCTGGGCGGTGTTGCCGGCAAAGCCGGGCTCGGTATCGGTGACCTCCAGCTCCACAAAAAGAGGAGGCTCGACGGAGAAGACCGAACCATTGTAGGAGCAGACCTTGACGGTATCATTTTCCTTGACGAACTTCATGGCATCGCCGATAACGTCCTTGTTGATCATGAGCTGATCAAAGGTCTCCGGGTCCATGAAATAGAAGAGGTCGCCATCGTTGTAGAGGTACTGCTGATCCTTGCGGTCAATGCGGGCCGCCGGGAACTTTTCCGTCGGACGAAACGTCTTTTCCACCACGCCACCATTGATGACGTTTCTAAGCTTCGTGCGCACGAACGCCGCACCCTTGCCGGGCTTGACGTGCTGGAACTCAACAATCTGCATGACCTGGCCGTCCATGTCAAGCGTTAAACCATTCTTAAAATCACCTGCTGAAATCATAGGAAAATCCTCCTTCCGTGATAACCCCTATTTTATACGAAAATTCCGCCCGATGCAACCATGAGTTTTGGAAAAATACGTAAAAACCATTCGTAAAAGCCCCGCCGGTCCCCTGCTCTGCATAAGATCGACAACGGAAATCATAGATTTCCGGTCTCACTTATCGCGGCAAGCGCGTGGGGCCGCATGATTAGTATCGTCGATCCCTCTTATCATCCGTGCAGCCGACGCGGGTGGAAATCTCAAAGGCAATGTCCCGCACCTTCCGCCCGTCGGTGTCCACGACGATCTCCGCCGCCCGGGTGTAGTACTTCTCCCGCTCGCGCATGAGGGTTTCGACACCCTCGACCGAGAACCTTCCATTTAATAAGGGCCTGCTTCCCGCCGACTTCCTGAGGCGCTTATAAACCGTCTCGGGACTCGCGGTCAGAAGCACCACATGCCCCATCGCCCGCATTTGGACGACGTTCGAGGCGCGGAGGACCGTCCCGCCGCCGCAGGAGACAATCTGCCGTTGCTCGTCAAATAGCTCCTCCAAAAGTTCCGATTCCACGGAGCGGAAGTACGCCTCGCCGCTCTCGCCGAAAATCCGGGGGATGCTCCGTCCCTCCTTCGCCTCAATCTCCCGGTCCATCTCGAAAAGCGGCAGGCCCGTGCGCGACGAAAGCTCCTTTGCAACCGTCGTCTTGCCCGTCCCCATGAAGCCCGTGAGGAAAATGTGCCCCTTCCGGAGCGCGCCGTCGTGCCTTTTCTGAATCACCTCCCGCAGCGCGTCGGCATCCATCTGGCCGGGCGCGGTCCCGGGTCCTCCGGCCGTGGCAAATGTCATCGCCGAGCCGAGCTGTTCGGCCCCGAAGCGCGTGATGGCCCCGAGCTTCCCCATGGAAATGAGCACCATCGGGATGCGGAGGCTGTCGCGAAGGGACAGCCCTAGCGAGAGCAGCCGCTCCACGTCCTCCGCATTTTCCGGCATCACGGCAATTTTCGCGATGGAAGCCCCGGCATCCTCCATTTGCCGAATGCAATAGAGGAGCTCCTGCGTCTTAGGCGTGGACTGGAAATCGTGGAACGAGGCGATGGTCGGTATTTTCTGGTGCTCCGCCTCGGCAAGGATCCGCAGAGCCGCCACCCGCCGAATCTCCACATCCACAAAATCCGGCTGGCACTCCTTTAAAAGATAGAGCAGGATATCCTCATACTCGTTCTCGGCAAATGCCCGCCGCCCGCCTTCCGCGGCGGTCCGGAGCGTGTAGAGCAGCGGAATGTTGGAATACTCCCGGAGAGTGCGCACAAGGTCCCGAAGGGCTGACCGCTCCCGAAGGCCCGCAAATGTATCCAGCCGGATTTCCAGGATGTCGGCCTTCCGGAGGGCGGAACGCGCCGCCAGAAGCATGTCCTGCTGCGTCTCACCGCAGACCGGAACCGTAATCTTCGGAAGTCCGAGACCAATCTCCGTTTTTTTTATCGAGACTGTTTTCATTTTCCCTCCTTTTGTGGTATGATAGGGAATGTTTGATTGATGCTGTAGATTTTTTGCACTTGCCCAAAGGAGGCCCGTATGCAAAAATATTATCTTCTCGGCTCCCCGGTAGCCCACAGCCTTTCTCCCGCGATGCACAACTGCGCGTTCCGCGCACTCCATATCGATGCAGAGTATGCCGTCCTCGACGTAACCGAGGACGACCTTCCCGCGGTCATCGACCGCCTTCGGAGTGAAGGGGCTGCGGGCTGGAACGTCACCATGCCCGTCAAGACCGCGATGCACGGCCTTTGCGAGGTGCTCTCCTCCAGCGCCGAGATCGCCCGCTCCGTAAACACGGTTCGCAACGAGCACGGCGTTCTGCACGGCTACACCACCGACGGCGACGGCTTCCTCCGCGCGATGCAGGAGGAGGGCTTTCCGGTTCGCGGGGCACAACTCACCCTTCTTGGCACCGGCGGGGCGGCCACGTCCATCCTGATCGCGGCGGCCCTCGAAAATGCCGTCGCCATCAAGGTTTTCTACCACAGCAAGTCTTCCCGCGCCGCGATGCGCGGCATCCTGCACCGTCTTGCAAAGAGCACGAAGACGAAAATCGAATTAGAAGCACTTTCGGACGAAGAGGCCCTGCAGAAGGCCGTGGATACCTCAGCCGTCCTGATCAACGCGACAAATGTCGGGATGGCCGGAACCGCCCTCGCAGACAGCTCGCCGCTGCCTCCGTCGATCGTCCTTCCGAAGCAGCTTTCGGTCTTTGACGCGATCTACAATCCGAGGCAGACGCCCCTCCTTAAAATGGCGAAGGAGGCCGGCTGCCAAACGGCAAATGGCCTCTCGATGCTGCTCTACCAGGGTGCGGAGGCCTTCCGCCTCTGGACCGGGCGCGAGATGCCGGTGGACACGGTCCGCCGCGAGTTTTTCTCATAATGCAAGGTGAATATTCTATCATGGCGGCCTCCCGGGAGGCCGCCATTTTTTTACGTTTAATCCAGATGAACAGGTGACTTTAAAAGCAACGTTTTCTGTCATTCTGAGGAGTACGTCCTCCGGACATCCCAGAATCTAATCGCCTTCGGCGATTAGAAATGATGAAAAGCGACGAAGAATCCCGTAAACGGTGCGAAAAACTCACGGGATTCTTCGCTTCGCTCAGAATGACAAGCCTTTCGTACGGAGAATGTCCATATTTATGCGTTCAACCGTACAGGTGGAAAAATTTAATTATCATACAACTGGTTCTTCGCGTCCTCGGCAATCTCCTTCCCGCGGAGCTCCAGCGGTTCATAGTTCTGCCTCGCCCCGGTAGCCACGTACGCCGGACGGATGATCTTGTCCATATTAATCAGCTCCTCCAGACGGTGCGCGCTCCAGCCAACGATACGCGCGATTGCGAAAATCGGCGTATACAGCTCCATCGGAAGGCCGAGCATCCCGTACACAAGGCCCGAGTAGAAGTCAACATTTGCCGAAACACCCTTGTAAATCCGGCGCTTCTCGGCGATGACCTCCGGAGCCAGGCGCTCGACGCGCGTGTAGAGGTCGTAGTCCTCGTCCAGCCCCTTCTCCTCGGCCAGCGTCTTCACGTATTTCCGGAAAATGCGCGCACGGGGATCGGATACGGAGTAGACCGCGTGTCCGAAGCCGTAGATCAGGCCTTTCTTGTCAAATGTCTCGCGGTTCAGAAGCTTTTTCAAATACGCCCGAATCTGGTCGTCATCGTGCAGATCCGCGACATTTGCCCGAAGGTCCTGGAACATTTGCACGACCTTGATGTTCGCGCCGCCGTGCTTGGGGCCTTTGAGGGAGGCGAGGGCCGCCGCGACCGCCGAGTAGGTGTCCGTCCCGGAGGACGTGACCACGTGCATCGTGAAGGTCGAGTTGTTACCGCCGCCGTGCTCCATGTGGAGGACGAGGGCCAGGTCGAGCACGCGGGCCTCCAGCTGCGTGTACGTCTTGTCCGGGCGAAGGAGCCGGAGCAGATTTTCCGCCGTGGATTTCGACTTTGACGGCTTATGGATATAGAGGCTCTTGCCCCGCTCATAGTGGTTATAGGCATGGTAGGCGTAGACCGCGAGCATCGGAAAGGCCGCAATCAGGCTGATGCTCTGGCGTAGGACATTTGGCAGGGACGTGTCGTCCGGAGCCTTGTCGTAGGAGGCCAACGTCAGGACCGATTTGGCGAGGGAGTTCATGATGTCGCGGCTCGGGGCCTTCATGATGACGTCTCGGACGAAGTTCCGCGGGAGGCTCCGCTGCTGCGCGAGCAAAACGCGGAAGTCCTCCAGCTGCTGCCGGTCAGGAAGCTTCCCAAAAAGCAGTAAATAGGCGGTCTCCTCGAAGCCGTAACGTCCCTCGGACGTGAAGCCCTGCGTGAGGTCGTTGATATGAATGCCGCGGTAGAAGAGCTCGCCGTCCACGGGAATCTTTTCACCGTCGATCCAGTGGAAGGAATTAATCTCGGAAATGGCGGTAAGCCCCGCCACCACGCCGGCCCCGTTGATGTCGCGCAGGCCGCGTTTGACGTCATGCTTCACATAAAGGCTCTGATCGATACTGGAATTTTCCACGCAAAGCGCACTCAGCTCTTCAATCTCGGGTGTCACTTTCAATGCAAATTTTGCCATAGGCACCTCCAATCTTCTGCGGGAAGCCCTGATTGCTCCTCCGGCAGCCCCTGAACTTTATCAAGCCCCGCCATAGATACAGCTTCCCAGCTTTCTGCCCCTTAGATTCAAATATTGTATTATATTAGCATACCCTTGGCAAAAAATCTACACCTGATTTACAGCACAACGCATCGCTTACTACTATTACCGATCAAGGAAGTCCCATCTTTTGTCTTTCCTCCGTGTTAACCTCGTATGTTAAGCTCAAAAATGCTTTTTCAGAATTTTGAGCTTACTTTTCATCCGGCCTACACTCGCATGTTAAGCTCAAAAATGCTTTTTCGGAATTTTGAGCTTACTTTTCATCCGGGCTACACTCGCTCGTTAAGCTCAAAAATACTTTTTTCAAGTTTGTAGCTTATCTTGTCGCTATAATTGTCTGGCACAACGTTTTCCAATCAGCTCCGAACACACCGCACAACGCAGCGAGCGCCTCCGCCAGGGGTGCAGGTGACGAGTGTGAGGTCCCAGTCTCCCACAGTTGTCTGCGACACAAGCCTCTCCACCTCCTGCCCGGCCAGCGTCTCGCGGTTTGCGACGAGATACCGGTAGGTAGCGCCGTCGGCGGCCGTGAAATACACCTCCTCCCCGATTGGCAAATGAAGGAGCGGCCAGAAATGGTCGCCATAATTGTGTCCTGCGATAACGAGGTTTCCGGAAAAGGCGTCTCCATAAAAGCGGCAGGGACACTCCGCAAGTTGCGGATAACTCCAGTCCGCCGCTACCGGAAGCTCCAATCCCTCGGAAGGGATAGAGAGAATACCCAGATACGGCGTGCCCGCAATGTCGATGGTCGGAATCGAAAAGGCCGTGCGAGCCGCACTTTCGTCCGAGATTTGTGATTTTTTCTTTGAAGGAAGTGCCTCGTCTGCTCTTCCCGCCGCGTTCCGTGAGCGATCCTCTGACGAAACCAACTCTCCCTCCGTGTTATTGGCGCTTTCCTTCGAAGAAGATTCCTCCCCCGCCTGCGGCACAACTGCCGAAAATGGCTTTGGCATCTCCTGCACGAGCGTTTCCGCGAGCCTTGCCGCCGCCTCACCCGCCCGTTTCCCTTCATAAAAATTCCAGAGGCAGAGGCCAAGCATGCCAAGCAGAAGGGCCGCCCCAATTAGAATACTCAGGTGGGAGATCCATTTTATTTTTCGATTTTTCATGCCCCTCCTCTCCATTTATTCTTGTTCAGCCCCTCTCTTTCCTTTTTAAAGTACACGTCCTTCGGACATCTCAGAATCGAATCACCTACGGCGATAAGGGTTGATGAAAAGTGATAAAGAACCTTGTCAATTTCGAGGAAACACTTTCGGGATTCCGCGAAAATATCCTTCCAGGGAGCGCATCTTTCTTTTATTCTATATGAAATCCTTCCTATTTCTTCCGCAGCACAAGCCCCAGGGCCAGAAAGTCGAGTCCAAGGATCCCGAGCACGGGAACCGGCCACCAGAGCTGGCCTGTCTGGGGAATGTTCGGCGGCAGCGTCGGCGTGGGCGTAAATGACGGCGTGGAAAAGCCAAGCTTCGGGGCTGCGACAACATCATAGGCACCCTTGGCATCTGGGATGGAGAGGAGGAAGGGATGTATCCGCCTTCCATCCTCGGAATCCTCCGTCTGTGTTAGGAGATAAAGGCCGGTCGAAAGCCCCGTAAAAGAAACGCGTCCGTTCGCAATATTCGCCGTCTGTAAGGGCTGCACAGACAAAGCTCCGACCTCCCGAAGCAGAGCCTCCGCGATGGATGCATTTTTCGCGTCCAATTCCTCCTTGGTAAATCCTTCAAGCCCCGCAAGTGCTTCGGAGCCGGCAAATTGTCCCGCCGAAACATCGTAGGCGGCTCCTCCCGTCAAATATCCCGCCTTCTGCTCCCGCCCTTGGTCATCCACGCCGGAACCATTTGCCGAAGAAGAAACGCCCGCCACGAAGTAGAGCGCTATCTTCCCGCCCTGGAGGGGATTTTGCGTATGTGTTTCGCCCTCCCCGAGGAGAAGCGTCAGACTGCAGTCCGTCCATGCCTCCAACCTAGCGGCAAAAATCGGCTGACAAAAAAACAGCCCCAGTATAAGAGCGCAGAGAATCCCTGCAAGTCCTTTTGCCAGACAATTCTTTTTAGACTCTCTTCGCATACTCTCCTTCCTCCTGCTCCCCTGTTTCTTCGTATTTTTCATTCAGTTTTTTTGTTTCATCACCTTTCTCTGTTTCTTCGCGTTCCCCCTCCTGCTTCCCCTTCTCGCCTCGCTTCTCCTCCCTCTTCTCCCGCCGCTCCCGGAACCTTGCGGAGGCGACCTTGTAGAGCTCCTTCTGGCGGATTTTCCGCCCGGTGCTGGCCATCATCCATACGAAGAGGACAAGGAGAATCGGGATCGCCAGCACGAAGGCGACCACGCGCGGCTGGATGCGGACCGCCTCCGCCAGCACAACCACCTCGTCCATAGCATTTTCCACGCGGTGGCCGCGCACCAGGAGTCTATGGGAGTTCACCCCGTAGGGCGTACAGGTAATCAGCGTAAAATAATCCTGCTCCGGGTCGATCTGCACGTCCGAGAGCTCCGTCGGCAGGACAATCCGGATCTGATCCACCTCGTAGGTCAGCAGGCGGTCAAGCACGGTCACCGTGAAGCGGTCACCCTCCACAAGCTGCCCCAAATCCGTGAAAAGCCGCGCGCTCGCAAGCCCCCGGTGGCCGGAAACGCTGCAATGTGTCCCGATGCCGCCCACCGGAAGGCTGGTCCCCTCCAAATGCCCGATGCCGACCTGCAGCACGGTGTCGGAGGTTCCATGATATATAGGAAGCGTAACGTCAATTTTCGGAATATCCAGGTAGGCCATCACCCCGAGGCCGGACGCATCGAGGAGGGAATTGTACTCCTCCCTCTGCTTTTCGTCCATGCCCCAGAGGATGCCCGTCGTAAGCAGCCGCTCGTTGTAGGCCTCCGCCGCAGCCAGCAGCTCCTTGTATTTATCCGTATCCAGATTTGCAACTGCCTCTGCATA
>CADCQU010000041.1 GCA_902803635.1 uncultured Lachnospiraceae bacterium
CTTGGCGTGAGCCGCGTGGTGCCTGCGCGGGAAATGTCTCTTGCGGAGCTTTCGGAGATTCATGAGAAGAGCGGCCTTGAGGTGGAGGCCTTTGTCCATGGGGCGCTCTGCGTCTGTTTTTCCGGGCAATGCCTCTTTTCGAGCCTTCTTGGTGGACGGAGCGGGAATCGCGGCCGCTGCGCCCAACCGTGCCGGCTGCCGTATTCATTTGAGAAGGACGCTTCCAACCTTCCTTTTACGGATTCCGCTGGGAACGGCAAGAAAAAGAAGGAAACGTTTCCTGCATCTCGCGCTTCAGGGCTTCCTTTTGCGGATTCCGTTGGGAACGGCAAGAAAAAGAAGGAAACGTTTTCTGCATCCCGCGCTTCCGGAATTCCTTCCACTAATTCCTTTGAGAAAGAGAGTAAAAAGAAAGAAGAGCTGCTCTCACCGAAGGATCTATGCGCACTGGATCTTCTGCCACAGATGGTGGAGGCCGGCGTGGTGTCCTTTAAGATCGAGGGGCGGATGAAGCAGCCGGCGTATGCGGCGGGCGTGGTGTCCGTGTATCGAAAATATTTGGATCTTATACTTGCAGGGAAGCCCTACCGGGTGCAGCCGGCGGATCGGCAAATGTTGTATACGCTGTTTAACCGCGGGGGCTTTACGGACGGGTATTTTACGCGCCGGAACGGATCGGAAATGATGGCGAGGAAGGGGCGTGTCCTCACGAAGGCCGAGGAGGAGGAGAGGGCGGCCCTGTATGCGAAAATGGACGAGCGCTACGTATTGCCAGAGGACGTTCTTGGCCTCAAGGGGCAGGTGCGCATTTTCGCGGGGCAGCCGGCCACGCTTTCCCTGGAGCTTCTGGACTATCGCAAGGCCATGGCCGATGTCGTGCGGGAGGCAGGTGCGCAGAGGAGGCAGGATTCGGAATACTTGACTTCACAGAAAGTAGCATTTAACGCAAGCGAAAGTGAGAATATATGGAAGAAACGGAATCAGGAACTTTCGGATACTCGAATGGAGCAGGCAGCTTTGCAAAGTCTTGGTCTCCGGGCCGAATATGCTGTTGAGGAGGCGGTATTTGCGACAAATGCTCCGCTGACGGAGGAGGCGATTGCGGCGAAGATTTCCAAAACCGGCGGCAGTGGCTTCGTGTTCCGGGAACTGACCGTGGAGACGGATGGAAAATCCTTCCTTCCGGTCGGGAGCCTCAATAGGTTGCGGAGGGAGGCGATTGAGAATTTTAAGGAGGTCCTTCTGGAGCGGTTTCCAAAGCTGTCGAAGGTGGAGAGCAAGGGTATGTGGCCCTCGCGGAACGATAACCATCGACGTTCGGAGAATGCTTTGCCGATGGTTACCGTATTCTGCGAAACACTCGAACAGGCAAGGGCCGCGGGGCAGGCGGACCGCGTTTACCTTGATTTAGCGGAACTATTGAGCTGTACGGGTAAATCAAAAAATGATATTAGCTGTCATTCTGAGGAGCAACGCGACGAAGAATCCCGTCAAAACAGGCTGAAGACGAACGGGATTCTTCGCTTCGCTCAGAATGACAAGTCTGTAAGACAAGTTATTCAGGAAATTAAGCGGGATTTACCGGAAACTACGGAGCTTTGGATTGCAACGCCGCTTG
The DNA here is from genome assembly GCA_902803635.1 of uncultured Lachnospiraceae bacterium. GTDB lineage: Bacteria > Bacillota > Clostridia > Lachnospirales > Lachnospiraceae > Chordicoccus. The sequence goes on from CADCQU010000041.1 coordinate 1,619, forward strand.
CGGAACGCGGGCGTGAGGCATTTGCCTTGTATGCAAATGCCCGGGAAATGTTGGACGCGGGTGTTGGAGGCTTTCTCGTGCGTTCGCTTGAGGGGCTGGCGCATTTGCATCGTCTGGGGCTGGCAAATCGGTGCCTTGTGGATGCGTCCGTCTATACCATGAACAGCGAGGCGCGGCTTTTCTTTACGGAGCTTGGGTTTTTGGGGGATGTGGCCCCGTATGAGCTTTCGCGGGAGCAGCTGCGGGAGCGGGGCGGGTACGAGATCCAGATTTACGGCCGCCAGCCTCTCATGGTGTCGGCCCAGTGCCTTCGGAAGAACAATGCGAGCTGCACGGGGAAACGCGGCTTTGAGACGCTTGTTGACCGGACGGGGACGAGGTTCCCGGTCCGCTGCAACTGCACGTTCTGTTCCAATATTATCTACAATAGTGTCCCGCACGCGCTCTTTCGGGAGATTCCGTTCCTGGAACGCGTTGGGTTTCAGGCGTTTCGGCTCTCCTTTACGACGGAAGGAGCGGGGGAAGTAAAGCGGCTTGTGGCATTTGCCAGGGCGGTTGTACGGAAGGAGAAGGAGTGTAAGGAGGAACCTGTGGCACAATATACGAAGGGACAGTATACCAAAGGGGTGGAGTGATGATTGTAGATGGACTAAATATGCTATTGACTATGGGGAATGAGTAACGGGATTCTTACAGGAAACAGTCCACTGGACTGTTTCCTGCACACTGAGGCGTCGCTTCGCTCAGAATGACAGGTTGGACATTGAAGAGATTCTGCGCTTCGCGCAGAATGATAACGGTATTTTTCGTACACGAGGGGGAGTGATATGAATATAGTGACGGAGCTGACTAGAATATATTTTTTAGTGATAATCCTCCTGTATACATTGGAGGCTTACCTTTATTTTGGAAAAAAGTCGGAGCGGTCGAAGAGCCGGGGGCTTGGGGTGCAGATTGCGCTCCTGACCATGTTCTCCATCGGGGGCTTTGGCGTGATCTTTTACCACCACCACCAATGGATTGTGCTCCTATTTCTCGCCGGCGTTCTTTCGTACAACACGCTGACCCTGGTGCTGTTTTCGAGTTTCTACCCCAAGTGCTCGATGCTGCTGTTAAGCAACATGTTGATGCTGCTTAATATCGGCTTTGTCATCCTGGCGCGGCTGGATTTCGACAAGGCCATGAAGCAGGGAATCATCGTGGGGGCGGGCACCATCCTCGCGCTTTTGGTGCCGGTTATGATTCGGAAATTGCGTGTTTTAGAAAAATTGCAGATTCTGTATGCAATTCTTGGCATCGGAGCCCTCATGGGGGTGCTGGCGCTTGCGGTCACGAGCCGGGGCGCTAAGCTCAGCATTACGGTGGCCGGCATTACAATTCAGTTTTCGGAGATAGTGAAGATCACCTTTGTCTTCTACATGGCCGCGCGGCTGGCCAAGGACCGGAGCTTTCGCTCGGTGGTCGTCACCTCTGTGGTGGCCGCGCTCCACGTCGGGATCCTCGTATTCTCGACGGACCTCGGGACGGCCCTCGTCTTCTTCGTCGCCTACCTTGTGGTCATTTTCGTTGCGACCGGCCGGCCCATCTACCCGTTGGTCGGACTTCTCGGCGGGGCGGCGGCTTCAGTCGTGGCCTACTTCCTGTTCGCCCATGTCCAGCAACGAGTCATCGCCTGGAAGGATCCATTTGCCGTGTACGAAACGTCCGGCTACCAGATCGTGCAGGGACTTTTCGGCATCGGCGCGGGCGGGTGGTTTGGCACGGGACTCTGCGAGGGCAAGCCGACCATGATCCCCGTCGCCGCAAAGGACTTCGTGTTTGCGGCCATTTGCGAGGAATTTGGAAGCATCTTTGGCATTTGCCTTCTTTTAATATGTATGAGCATCTTTTTGCTGATTTGTACGATTTCGCTCAAGCTCCACAACCGCTTCTACAAATTGGCCGCCATCGGCCTTGGTGCGGAGTACGCGTTTCAGGTGTTCCTGACGGTCGGAGGCGTCACGAAATTTATCCCGATGACGGGCATCACCCTGCCGCTCGTAAGCTACGGCGGGAGCTCTGTGATTAGTACGATTGTTATGCTCTCGATTGTGCAGGGAATGTATATACGGCGGGAGGATGAAGGCGTATGAAGAATTTGTCAAATGAAAACAGGCAGGGGCAATTGCCTCCTGGGCAGGCAGGTTCTGTCCCAAATGCAAATGGCGGGCAGGCTGGTTGGAACGGGACGAGGAACCAGGACACCAGAATATATGAAGGAATCCGTCGGCCGGGCGGCGTGGCGTTCGAGGAAAATTACCCGGAGGACGGCCCCGAGGAGGATTACGAGGATTACGACCAGGTTACACGGGCGGATATCGGGCAGGATGTGCGGAACATCATGCTAATGAACGAGGAGCGGGACGCATTGGCGGAGAAGATCAAGCCGGTTGACTTCGAGGAGCTGCCGCCGGTGGAGGTTGCCTCGGCTTTGCCACAGGAAGGGGGGCCGGCTGCGCAGGTGCAGGGGGCAGCCCCATATCCGCTGGATCCCACATATGGAGGATATATACAGAACAATGCGGCAAATGCGGGTGGTGTATATGGGCAGACGGAACGCGGGTACGCGGGTGCTTCCTATGGGGCTACATATGCAGCAGACGGTTATTTGGACTCTGATCCTGGGGATGTTGCGTATCCGGAGGAGGGGTATGGGAATCCAGATTATCTGGATCCTTCGTATGGCGGGGACGGCGGGGGGGACGTGCCGCCTTCCGATGACCCGGATGGTTACGAGGACCGCAACAATGGCGGGGGTCGCGCGAAACGCCTCCGGCGGAGGACATCCCGGCCGTATCTCTTTGTCTCGTATGCCTTCGTGGCGATTTTCCTTCTCCTCATCGGGCATTTGGTCTACTTCAATATTAAGGAGCGCGACGCGATTCTCGCGAGTCCCTACAACCGCCGGCAGGACGATTTGGCGGCAAATGTCCGCCGCGGCTCGATTTTGGCCTCGGATGGCTCGGAGCTTGCGGTGACCCACACGGATGAGCTTGGCAACGAGAGCCGCGTTTACCCATATGGCTCGATTTTTGCCCACGTGGTCGGTTACAGCACAAATGGCCGGAGCGGGCTGGAGGCATCGGAGAACGTGGCCCTACTGACTTCGCACATGGATATTCTGGAGAGGGCCGAGCGCGAGCTGCGCGGGGAGAAGTCCCTTGGCGACCATGTGATCACGACCTTGAACGCACGGCTGCAGCAGACCGCCTGGTATGCCCTCGGCGATCGCCGCGGGGCGGTGGTCGCCCTCAATCCGAAGACCGGGGCGATTCTCGCAATGGTCTCGAAGCCGGATTTCGACCCGAACACCATCGTCGAGAGCTGGCAGGCTATCGTAAACGATCCGGGCAACTCCTGCCTCTTAAACCGCGCGACCCAGGGACTCTACGTGCCGGGATCGACCTACAAGATCCTCACCTCCCTCGCCTACTTCCGTGAGCACGGGACATTTGACGGCTATCATTTTGACTGCACCGGCGTGATCACGGAGGGTGAAAATGCCATCCACTGCGCGGGCGGGTCCGTCCACGGAAGCCTCGATTTCGGCGGGGCATTTGCCTGGAGCTGCAACTGCGCATTTTCCGACATGGGGCGGAGCATGGGGGCGAAATCACTGATTAACGTCATGGACAGCCTTCTTTTGGGCAAGAAGCTGCCGTGCCCGCTGCCGGCCTCGAAGAGCCGCTACACACTTTCGACCACCGACGATACGTTCCGGGTTATGCAGACGGCCTTCGGACAGGGCGGAACCGTGGTGACTCCCTGGCAGATGGCTCTTATCGTGGCCGCGATTGCGAACAAGGGCGAGCTGATGGAGCCGTACCTTGTGGAGAAGGTGGTCAACGTGGACGGGAAGGCCGTGGAGAGCCACAAGGCGAAGAATTATAAGCGGCTGCTTTCGGAGAATGAGGCCGGAAATCTCTCGAACCTTCTCCGCGCGGTCGTGACAAATGGCTCCGCCCAGGAGCTGATGTCTCTTCCGGTGGCCTGCTATGGCAAGACGGGTTCGGCGGAATTTACGCGGAGCGACGGCTCGCGCGGGACGCACGCCTGGTTCGTGGGCTATGCCGGCGCGAAGGATCCGGATATTGTGATCGCGGTTATCGCCGAGGATGCCGGGAGCGGCTCCGAGGTGGCCGTCCCGATCGCGCATGCGGTGCTGGGGGCGTATTATTCGTAATTAACATTTACTCCTGAGCTGCGGCCCCTCTCCGTCACCGCCTTCGGCGGTGCCACCTCCCCCTTGAGGGGGA
>CADCQU010000042.1 GCA_902803635.1 uncultured Lachnospiraceae bacterium
ACCTGGTCGTCGAGCAATGAGAAGGTTGCAACCGTGACCGCGAAGGGTGTCGTGAAGGGCGTCGGCGTGGGTACGGCTATCATCACCGCGAATGCGAAGGATGGCAGCGGCGTGAAGGCGAGCTGCAAGGTCGTCGTTCGCCAGCCGGTGACGAGGATTGCCATCAGCAAGACCCAGGTGTCGATAAAGAAGGGGAAGAGCACGACCCTCAAGGCAGTCGCAAAACCGACTTCCGCCTATAACAGGGAAGTTACCTGGACCTCCAGCAATAAGAAGGTAGCAACCGTAACTCAGAAAGGTGTCGTGAAGGGCGTTGGCAAGGGAACGGCCATCATTACCGTCAAGGCAAAGGACGGCAGCGGGACGACCGTAACCTGCAAGGTGGTTGTAAAATAATTGTAAGAACGAGAGGCAACCGTGAAGCGGTTGCCTCTACAGGTATGCGAAGGGAAGTGGAAAGGAGTGTGCCGTGAAGGAAAGGTGGAGAGGTGTATTATTCCGGGAACTATCGTTATTCTGCGCTGCAAGCACTTGGAGGCGCCGCGGATGCCTCGGAAAGCTTGGCAAATCTCTTGAATGCCTGGAAATGATGCTAGAATCCGTAAATGGAATGGATGATACGTATTTGATCGAGGAATCGGGAGGACGAAAGGATTCTTAACTACATGGTGATTATCGAGTATAATGTGGGAGGTGACGATGATGAATCACGCCGAGATTGCAAGGGATTTGTTTTACGAGGGTTATAACTGTGCGCAGGCGGTTTTCTGCGCGTTTACGGATGTTACGGGGTACGACCTTGCAACGTCCGCCCGCATGGCTTCGTCGTTCGGGGCGGGGATTGGGCGGCTTCGGGAGACCTGCGGGGTGGTAAGCGCGGCGGCGCTGGTGCTTGGGATTAGGTATGGCTACGACGACCCGGCCGACCCGGAGGCCAAAACGCGGCATTACGCGCGGGTGCGGGAATTTGTCGAGAGGTTCCGGGCGAAAAACGCGACCATCAATTGCCGTGAGCTTTTGACAAATGCGGGGCTTGCGCCGGAGAGCGGCGGTACGCCGGAGGCGCGTACCGAGGAGTTCTACAAAAGGCGGCCCTGCCTTCGGCTCGTGCAGGATGCCGCCGGCCTCCTCGACGAGTTTTTGCGGTAGGGGGAAGACAAAATGGAGGCTAAATATATGATAAAGCTTTGCAGGGCCTGTATTTTGGCGGCCGCGCTTTCGGTGCTGGCATTTGCCGGGTGCGGAAATACGTACAAGTCCGATGACCCGGCGTACACCGTGAAGGAAACCCCGGTTTTTCGGAAGGAGCTGACGGACGAGAAGGTGCAGCTGCGTTTCTACGAGGACCAGCCAAATGTCCCCTACATGGGCATTGCCGCGTATTACGGGATGATGCTGCCGGGTTCAAAAATGAAGGTCGAATACCAGAGGGGCGGCAGCTTTCTCTTGACATCCAAGCTTGGGAGTGCGGTCGCGGATCTCAAAAAGGAAACGCTCACGTCCGACAACATCGCGGACTTCACGAATTTGATGACCCAGGTGCAGAAGGATATGCCCAACGTCTACCTCGACGGGGCGCCCTACGTGCGCTTCGAGGAAGCCAGCTACGAGCCCGAAACCTCGCCGGTGACATTTGCCTTCGCCGACTACGGGATCGACCTGCGCGGGGACGGGAAGGACGTCTATTTCCCGCTCGCGACCCTCTCCGACATGTTCGCGGACCTTTCCTACCATTATTCCAGCTACAACGGCGTCAACATCTACGTGAACGCGGACAAGGACATGCCGACGGCCCCGGAGCGGGACGAGCATTATTACGAGGGAATCTTGCAAATGCAGCGGCCGGCTGATCTGGCGGAGTTCTCGTATCGGGAGACCTGCTTCGCGATTGACCATTTTTACGGCTACACCGGCCTTGGGTTTCTGGAGCGGGAGGAGAATTTGCAGAACGTTGGCCTTGACGGGGCTTTGGAAGATCTGGGCGAGGCCGGGACGCTGACGAAAAAGCTCCTAAAGTCCGAGGACATGGCGGAATACCTCGTCGGGCGGCAGCATTTGCAGAACCTTGTCAGTGACGGGGAGAATACGCTCCTCTGGATCACGCCGCCGGAAGGCTCGCAATACGCGGAAATTCTGGAAAAATACAGCAATATGCAGGACCTTACAAAGGACGGCATGAAATACTATGAGCCGTTTACGGAGCTGGGGAACCTGTGGGAGCGGGAGACCAACGAGAATACACAGGCCATGGCGGAACGCCGCAACGCCCTGTACGGGGAGGGGGCGACGTATTATACGGAGGGCGACACGGCGGTCTGTATTTTGAATTCGTTTTCCGACGTGGATTACGAAGGCTGGAGGGCGTACTTTGACGGGGAGGGAGGCCTTCCCGTGAACGACAGCTTCGGGGTGGTCGTGGACGCGATGAATAAGGCAAATGCGGACCCGAACATTTGCAAGTTCGTGCTGGACATCTCGTCAAATGCCGGCGGTTCGAATGACGTGCTGATGGGGATCCTCAGCCTTTGGCTTGGGGAGAGCGAGGTGACCTGCGACAACGTCCGGGAGGGCCAGACTCGTACCGTCCGCTACGAGGTGGACCGGAACCTGGACGGCAGGATGGACGAGGCGGACAAGGCTGTGAAATATAACCTGCAATTCGCCGTCCTGACCAGCGGTTCTACCTTCGCCTGTGCGAACAACTGTGCGTCGATCCTGGAGGACCACGGGATTCTGGTCCTCGGACACAGGACGGCCGGCGGCTCCTGTGCGGTTGTAAAATACGCGACACCGGAGGGCTTCCTCGTGCAAATGTCCTCCGACCT
>CADCQU010000043.1 GCA_902803635.1 uncultured Lachnospiraceae bacterium
AATTCCTTACGCGGCTCTGTGAATAAAAAAGACCACATAAAACAAGTTATGTGGTCTTTTCCTCTGTCCAATCCCAAGCTTACGCAGAAATAACCTTCCTGCCCTTCGCACGCCTGCGGGAAAGAACCTTGCGGCCGCTCTTGGTGCTCATCCTGGCACGGAAGCCGTGAACCCTGGCCCTGGAAATTTTCTTCGGCTGAAATGTCATCTTGCTCATGGCGTTTTTCCTTTCTGACTATACTATTAAAGAAAAGTCTCTTCCAAATGTGCGGTTACCATTATATAAGGCAAAAAATGCCATGTCAACAAAAAATTTTACAACTCCCCAACAACTTCACCATACTTATCCACAATATGTGGAAAACCTGTGGAAAACTATTGTGGAAAACTTGATTTTTCCACATAAAAAGTGCTTTTTGCCTTGTCAGAAGGGCGGTTTTCGGGTAAAATAGAAATACTGATGATGAAAGAATGGGGAAAATTCGCCATGTCCAATGAAGAACTGATACGCCAGCGCTGGCAGGACATTCTAAATAAGATAATCAAGGATAACGACGTTTCGAACATTTCCTACTCCTCCTGGCTGGAGCCTCTGGAGGTCTGTGCGGCGGATGCATCGACTGTTTCCATCCTCGTGCCAACAGGAAACATGGGAAACATGGGCATCAACGTCCTCAACAAAAAATACACTGCGGCCATCAAAAAGGCCATCACGGACGTCACGGGCCTTTCTCTTGAACTGAAGTATGTGACGGAGGAGCCCGCAGATCCCGTGAGGGACGAGGTGGTCTCGACCGCGACCGGCCACACCAACCTGAACCCGAAGTATACCTTCGAATCCTTCGTCGTCGGCAACAACAACCAGTTCGCGCACGCGGCTTCGCTGGCCGTCGCGGAATCGCCGGGCGAAATCTACAACCCGCTCTACCTCTATGCGGGCGTGGGGCTTGGAAAAACCCACCTCATGCACTCCATCGCCCACTTCATTATGAAGAACAACCCGAATGCGAAGGTCCTCTACGTGACCTCGGAGTTCTTCACCAATGAGCTGATCGACTCCATCCGAAACGGAAATAACTCGGCAATGTCCCGTTTCCGCGACAAATACCGCAACATCGACGTCCTCCTCATCGACGATATCCAGTTCATCATCGGCAAGGAGAGCACGCAGGAGGAGTTCTTCCACACCTTCGAGGCCCTCTACGGGGCGAAAAAGCAGATTGTGGTCTCCTCCGACAAGCCGCCCAAGGATCTCAACATCCTGGAGGAGCGCATCCGCTCGCGCCTGGAGATGGGCCTCATCGCGGACATCGCCCCGCCGGACTACGAGACGCGGATGGCCATCCTCCGCAAGAAGGAGGAGGCAGACGGCTACCAGTGCAACAACGACATCCTCGACTATATCGCGAAGAACATCAAGTCCAACATCCGGGAGCTGGAGGGGTGCCTCAACCGCATCCACGCAAAGAGCAAGCTCGAAAAAAGAGAAATCACGCTCGAGCTTGCCAGTGAAATCCTTCGGGATCTCATCACGCCGGACGAAAACCGGAACGTGACCTCCAAGATCATCATCGCCACCGTCGCCGAGCATTTTCAGCTGACGCCAAATGAGCTCCGGAGCCTTCGCCGCGATGCGCGGATGGGCTACCCGCGGCGCATCGCGATGTACCTCTGCCGGGAAATGACCGAGGACTCCCTCGCGACCATCGCGAAGGAATTCAACCGCAAGGACCATACGACCGTCATTTCCGCCCTCAAAAAGGTTAGCTCGGACATGGAGATCGACCCGGAAACCCGCAACACAGTCGAAACGCTGCGGAAAAAAATCCTGCCCGGCATGTAATCCGACCTGTGGGAAATGTGGATTCCTGTGGAAAACTCCTGTGGAGAATGTGGAAAGTTTTTAAGTTTTCCACATTCTCCACGTGGAAAATGTGTGGAACTACCTGTTGAAAACTTTTTTCCACCACATTTCCAACAAATACCCCGCAGGCTTTTCCACAAGGATTCCCACAGGAAAAACAATGGTCAGGCCATGGAAAAGAGGCCTTTTCCACAATTCCACAGCTCCTATTACGAATACGCCTGATTTGTATAAAATAATTAACGAAAAAGCACCGAAAGGAAGCACCTTCCATGAAATTCATTTGCCAACGCGCAGATCTTATCAAAAGCATCAACATCGCCCTTCGGGCCGTGTCCCCCAGAACCACCATGCCAATCTTAAGCTGCATTTTGGTGCAGGCCTTTGACAACGGCATTTTCTTCCAGACGAACGATATGGAACTTTGCATGGAAACAAAGCTGGCGGGAACAGTCATCGAGCAGGGCGTCATTGCTATCGACGCAAAGCTGTTTTCAGAAATTGCAAGGAAGCTTCCGGAGGAGGAAGTTATTCTGAGCACCAACGAGCGGAACCAAATCCTCATTGTCAGCGGGACGGCACGCCTGAATATCCCCGGCCAGGACGGAGACGAATTTCCGGTCATGCCGGAGGTACGGCGGGAGGATGGAATCCTCATCAGCCAGTACACCCTGAAAAATGTCATCAACCAGACCATTTTCTGTACGCTGCCGCAGGACAACAACCTGATGCTGACCGGCGAGCTTCTGGAGGTGCGCGGCGACCAGTTTCGCCTCGTGGCTCTCGACGGCCACCGGATTGCCATCCGCAGGACGCTCCTCCACGACGAGACAAATCCGAAATCCGTCATCGTGCCCGGAAAAGCCCTCTCGGAGCTTTCGAAAATTTTGACGGGCGAGGTCGGCGATCTTGTGACGATCTTTATCACGACAAATCACATCGTCTTCCAGCTGGAGGATACGCTGATGATCTCCACGCTCATCAGCGGGAAATATTTCGCGGTGGACAAGATGGTGTCCTCGGACCATGAGACGATGGTCGTAGTAAACCGGCAGAAGCTCATCGGCTGCATCGACCGCGCGGCCCTCTTCGTCCGGGAAAATGACAAAAAACCGATTATATTCGACATTACGGACAACGTGATGAACCTCAGCATCGATTCCCCGATCGGGGCGTTCAGCGAGGATTTGTCAATTGCAAAGGAAGGCCGCGACCTTCTCATCGGCTTCAACCCGAAGCTCATCATCGAGGCCCTGAAGGCCGTCGAGGAGGAGGAGGTTACGCTCTACTTTATCAACGCGAAATCTCCCTGCTCCATTCGGGATTTGGAGGAGACATACACCTACCTCGTGCTTCCGGTGAATTTTACGCGGTAAAAGGAAGAAAATATGCAAATATTAACACTGAGAGATGAATATATCACGCTGGGGCAGCTCTTGAAGGCGGCGGGCCTCGTGGAGAGCGGCTCCGAGGCGAAGGTGCGCATCCAGGACGGCGAGGTGAAGGTAAACGGAGAGACGGAGACTCGGCGGGGCCGGAAGCTCTACTCAGGCGACGTGGCAACCTTTGCAGGCGAGGAAGTTAAGGTAGAATAAGAGGGAGGCAAAGTTTTGTATGTTTCTTCCCTGAAACTTCAGAATTTTCGGAACATTCCGGAGCTTTCCATCGATTTCTCCCCGGGTATCAATATGCTCTACGGGGAAAATGCGCAGGGAAAGACAAATGTCCTCGAAGCGCTCTATCTCTCGGGCACGACGAAGTCCCACCGCACGAGCCATGACCGCGACCTGATCCGGCTCGGCGAGGCCGAGAGCCACCTCCGTATGGAGGTCGTGCGGAAGGCCGGCGATTACCGGATCGACCTGCATTTGAAGAAAAATAAGCCGAAGGGCGTCGCGGTCGGCGGGCTGCCGCTTCGACGCGCCGGCGAGCTCCTTGGCATCGTGCACATGGTCTTCTTCTCGCCGGAGGATCTGGCTATCATCAAGAACGGCCCCGGCGAGCGCCGGAAATTTCTTGACATCGTGCTCTCCTCCATCGACGGCATTTATCTGAAGGATTTGACGCTCTACCAGAGGTGCCTGACGCAGAGGAATCGCCTGCTCCACGACCTTTTTGCAAGGCCGGATCTTTTGCCCTCCCTCGATGTCTGGGACGAACAGCTTGCGGACATCGGCGGGCGGATCATCGAAAAGCGCCGGACATTTGTCCTGGAGCTGGAGGAGAAGGCCCGGACGATCCACCGGATGCTGACCGGAGGCGCGGAGGAATTGTCACTTCGGTATGAGGCAAATGTGGCGGCGGAGGCATTTGCCAAGAAGCTTCGATCCGGCCGCGACACGGACCTTCGGATGAAGACCACGGGCGCGGGCCCCCATCGGGATGACCTCGGGATTTTGACAAATGCCCTCGACCTTCGCCTTTTTGGCTCCCAGGGGCAGCAGCGGACCGCGGCACTCTCGCTAAAGCTCTCGCAGATCGGGCTTTTGGAGGAGAAAACCGGCGAGCGGCCGATTTTGCTTTTGGACGACGTTCTGTCCGAGCTCGACCGCGGACGGCAGAACTACCTCATGGGGAGCCTTCAAGATACGCAGACAATCCTCACCTGTACCGGGCTTGACGAATTTGTCGAGAAGAATTTCCACGCAGACCGTGTGTTCCATGTGGAAAACGGGCGGGTGGAGGTGGAAAAATAGAGTTATTGGTTTAAAGTTTTACAGGAGAACCGCCATGGCAGATGAGAAGATGTTGGAAGAAGTAAAAGAATACGGGGCGGATCAGATTCAGATTCTGAAGGGCTTGGAGGCGGTGCGGAAGCGCCCTGGCATGTACATCGGCTCCACGTCGCTGCGGGGCCTGCACCATCTTGTGTACGAAATTGTGGATAATTCCGTGGACGAGGCCCTGGCGGGCACCTGTGACCACATCGAGGTGACGCTCCACAAGGACGGTTCGGTGACCGTGACGGACAACGGCCGCGGTATTCCGGTGGGCGTGAACCATGAGGCCGGCATCCCGGCGGTCGAGGTCGTTTTTACGATCCTCCATGCCGGCGGTAAATTCGGCGGCGGCGGCTACAAGGTCTCGGGAGGCCTCCATGGCGTGGGCGCGTCGGTCGTGAACGCCCTCTCCGAGTGGCTGGAGGTGCGCATTTTCAAGGACGGGAAGGTCTACCAGCAGCGGTACGAGCGCGGCAATACCATGTATGCCCTGAAGGTCGTGGGTGACTGCGACCCGGAGCTGCACGGCACGCAGGTTACCTTCTTCCCGGACCGCCAGATTTTCGAGGACATTGTCTTCGATTACGATACCTTAAAGCAGCGGTTCCGCGAGATGGCCTTCCTCACGAAGGGCCTTCGGTTTACCTTTACCGACGAGAGAGGCGAGGAGGTAAAGCAGCGTGTCTTCCACTACGAGGGCGGGCTTCGGGAATTTGTCCAGTACCTCAACCGCTCCTCCCAGCCGGCGTATAACAAGATCATTTGCTGCGAGGGCGAGAGGCTCGGCGTCTATGTCGAGGTCGCGATGCAGCACAATGACGGCTACAAGGAAAATATCTACGGATTTGTCAATAATATTGTAACGCCCGAGGGCGGTATGCATGTGGAGGGCTTCCGGGCGGCCCTGACGAAAACCTTCAATGACTATGCCCGCAGCGCAAAGCTCCTCCGGGACAACGACCCGAACCTTTCGGGCGAGGATATCCGCGAGGGACTGACGGCTATCGTCTCGGTGAAGATTGAGAACCCGCAGTTCGAGGGCCAGACCAAGATGAAGCTGGGCAATTCGGACGCCCGCGGCGCGGTGTACGGCATCGTCTCCGAGCAGCTCAAAATCTTCCTGGAGCAGAACCCGGACGTCGGCAAGGCTACGGTGGATAAGTCCATTCTTGCCCAGCGGGCGCGGGAGGCCGCGCGGAAGGCGCGGGACCTAACGCGGCGGAAGAACGCCCTGGACGGCATGGCCCTCCCCGGGAAGCTGGCGGACTGCACGGACAAGAACCCGAAAAACTGCGAGATTTTCATCGTCGAGGGCGACAGCGCCGGCGGCTCCGCGAAGACGGCCCGCTCCCGCTCTACCCAGGCTATCCTCCCGCTCCGTGGGAAAATCCTCAACGTTGAGAAGGCACGCGAGGATCGCATTTACAGCAATAACGAGATCAAGGCGATGATCACGGCCTTCGGCACGGGCATCCACAAGGACTTCGATATCACAAAGCTCCGCTACGACAAGATCATTATCATGACTGATGCCGATGTGGACGGTGCCCACATCGCGACGCTGATGCTGACCTTCCTTTATCGATTCATGCCGGAGCTCATCAAGACCGGCCATGTCTACCTCGCGCAGCCGCCTCTCTACAAGGTGGAGCGGAACCGCAAGCAGTACTACGCCTATTCCGATGCGGAGCTTGAGAAGATTCTCGCCGAGATCGGCCGCGACCAGAACAACAAGATCCAGCGCTACAAGGGTCTTGGCGAGATGGACGCCGACCAGCTCTGGGAGACGACGATGGATCCCGAGCGGAGAATCTTAAAGCGCGTCAACATGGACGAGGACGCCGCCTCGGAGATCGACCTCACCTTCACCACTCTCATGGGCGACAAGGTCGAACCCCGGAGGGAGTTCATCGAGGAGAACGCGAAGTACGTGAAGAATTTGGATGTGTAAGCCCGGGGGCCTCACATTTGTCAAAACTAACAGAATCTACACCGGCAAGAAAAAAAGGGGAAACATACGTTGGATGACAGAATTTTTGATCAAATCCATGAAGTAGACCTGAAGAAGACAATGGAGACGTCGTATATTGACTATGCGATGTCTGTCATTGTTGCGCGCGCGCTGCCGGACGTGCGGGACGGTTTGAAGCCGGTGCAGCGGCGCGTCCTCTGGTCCATGATTGAGCTGGGAAATTCGCCGGACAAGCCGCACCGCAAATGCGCCCGTATCGTCGGCGATACGATGGGTAAGTACCACCCGCACGGGGACTCTTCCATCTACGGCTCGCTTGTCAATATGGCGCAGGACTGGTCCTTCCGCTACCCGATGGTGGACGGCCACGGCAACTTCGGCTCGGTGGACGGCGACCCGCCGGCGGCCATGCGATACACGGAGGCCCGTCTCTCGAAGGCGGCCATGGAAATGCTCGCCGACATCAACAAGGACACGGTGGACTTTGTGCCGAACTTCGACGATACGGAGAAGGAGCCGGCCATCCTGCCCGCCCGGATTCCGAACCTTCTGGTCAACGGAACGACCGGCATCGCCGTCGGCATGGCGACAAATATGCCTCCCCACAACCTCCGCGAGATTATCGGAGGCTGCGTGAAAATGCTCGACGATGCGGTGGAGGGCCGCGAGACGACCGTGGACGACCTCATGCAGATCGTGAAGGGGCCGGATTTCCCGACCGGGGCTGAAATCCTTGGTCACCGGGGCATCGAGGAGGCCTACCGCACCGGGCGCGGTAAGATCATCGTCCGCGCGGTGGCCCGCATTGAGACGAAGGCAAATGGAAAGTCCGAGATCCTGGTCACGGAGCTGCCCTACCTTGTCAACAAGGCCCGCCTTATTGAGAACATCGCGGACCTCGTGCGGGGCAAGAAGATTGACGGCATCACGGGCCTTAGCGATCATTCGAGCCGCGAGGGTATGGAAATCTGCATCGAGGTGCGCCGTGACGCCAATGCGAACGTCATTTTGAACCAGCTCTACAAGCACACGCAGATGCAGGATACCTTCGGCGTGATCAACCTCGCCCTCGTGAACGGTGAGCCGAAGGTCCTCAGCTTAAAACAGCTCTTTGAGAACTACTTAAAGCATCAGGAGGAGGTCGTCACCCGCCGCACGCGCTACGACTTAAAGAAGGCGAAGGATCGTGCGCACATTTTGGAAGGCCTGCTCATCGCGCTCGACAACATTGACGAGGTCATCCGCATCATCCGCAACTCGGCAAATGTCCAGGAGGCGAAGGAGGGCCTGATTGCGGCCTTCGGTCTTACGGAGGCACAGGCGCAGGCCATCGTGGACATGCGTCTCCGTGCCCTCACCGGCTTGGAGCGGAGCAAGATTGAGGCGGAGTACCAGGAGCTTATGGCGACCATCCGCCGTCTGGAGGAGATTTTGGCTGACCGGAACAAGCTGCTCATCGTGATCCGCGATGAGCTCGCCGCCATCGGCGAGAAGTACGGCGACGACCGCCGGACGAGGATTACGTTCGAGGCAAATGAAATCTCCAAGGAGGACATGATTGCGAACGAGCCGACCGTGATCACGGCCACGCAAATGGGCTATATCAAGCGCATGACAGTGGACAATTTCCGGATCCAGAACCGCGGCGGCAAGGGAATCAAGGGGATGAAGACCATCGAGGACGATTCCGTGGTGGACGTCATGATGACGAAGACCCATGACAATCTCCTCTTCTTCACCAACCAGGGCCGTGTGTACCTCTTAAAGGCCTACGAGATTCCGGAGGCCAGCCGCACCGCGCGCGGAACGGCCATCGTGAACCTCCTCATGCTCCAGCCGAACGAGCATGTCACCACGGTGATACCTCTTGCGAATCTCGGTGACGACAGCAAGTACCTCTTCATGGCGACAAAGAACGGCATGGTGAAGCGGACCTCGCTCTCGGCCTTTGCAAATGTCCGGAAGAACGGCCTTGTGGCGAT
Source organism: uncultured Lachnospiraceae bacterium (assembly GCA_902803635.1). GTDB lineage: Bacteria > Bacillota > Clostridia > Lachnospirales > Lachnospiraceae > Chordicoccus. The sequence continues at coordinate 8,539 of CADCQU010000043.1, forward strand.
CATCCTGCAGGAGGGGGACGAGCTCATCAAGGTGCTGTACACCGAGGGCCGCGAGGAAGTCTACCTGGTCTCGGCAAATGGCATGAGCATCCGTTTCCCGGAGAGCGACGTGCGTCCGATGGGCCGCGCGGCTGGGGGCGTCCGCGGGATGCGCCTTGACGAAGGCGATGTCTGCGTTTCCATGCAGCTTGGCATCCAGGGTTCCCATATGCTCTGCATCACCGAGAAGGGTCTTGGAAAACGGACGCCGCTTGCGGAGTTCCGCATCCAGAGCCGCGGCGGACGGGGCATCAAATGCTACAACTGCAACGAGAAGACCGGCGAGGTCGTGGACATGAAGATGGTCAACGAGGACTCCGAGGTGCTTCTTATCACGACGGAGGGTACCATCATCCGCACACCCGTCAGCGACATCAACATTTGCGGCCGCATCGCGATGGGCGTCAAATGCATCAATCTCCCGGAAGGGACATTTGTCGCAGGCTTCACAAAGGTCCACCCGGAAGCCCTGACGAAGAACGAGGCCGCCGACGAGGCAAAGGAAACGACGACTTTGGATTCGGCAAATGAAGCGGCTGGGGAAACCACTGAGGCAGAGGACGACGTGGAAAGAACAAAAACCGGGGAAACCCTTGTGGAAAAGGTGGAAAACCGGGATGATTCTTTGGAAAGGCTCCTTGCAGCCGCCGAGGCGGATGCCAAGGAAGAGGATTCGGAAGCATAAGGAAACAGAGGATAGGTTACAAAAAACGAAGGCGACAAGATGCGGGAAGGGGAGATCCCGTAAGGACCTGCCGCGAAACTGATTTTGTGGCAGGTCCCAAGCCCCAAAATGGCAGGAAGGCGGAAGCGTGAAGCAGGAAGGGAGCTTTGCGGAAATGCCCTCCAAAGAGGATTCGGAATGAAAAAAAAGAAAGCATATTTGCGGAAAGTTGCGCATGCGATTCTGGCGGTCACCCTGGTGGCCGCCCTTGTTGTACCCGGAATTTTCGGGAATCTGGCATTTGCCGAAATGACGGAGACGATTTCGATACAGGAAATGCCAAAGGAGAATTCTACCAATGATCTGGAGGGTTTCGAGAAAACGGATAAAAACGATTATACGGTTGAAGAAACGCCGGATTCAGTGGAAACAAATGCAGACGAGTTTTCTACGGCTTCGTTTGGAATGACGGAGGTTTTTCCGGAAAGTGAGAAGCTGGAAGAAAGATCCGAGAAGATAGGGGAGGGAACGGAAATCGAGTCTTCCTCGGTGGAAACGGTGTCTTCGGGAGAAGAACAGGGGAAAGTTTCGGAGCTGGAACCCTCTAAAGAGGATTCTACTCCTGAATATTTCCCACAGGAAGATGACAGTTCGGAGAAGTCCCCGCAGGATGACAGTTCCGTAGATTCTCCGCAGGAGGATGTCTTCGAGGAGTCATCGCAGGAGGACAGTTCCGTGGATTCTCCACAGGAGGATGTTTCTCTGGAGAACCCACAGGAGGACAGTTCCGAAGATTCCCCGCAGGAGGACGGTTCCGAGGATTTCCCCAAGGAGGATGGTTCCACGGATTTCCCACAGGACGATGACGTTCCCGTGGATTCCCCCGAGGACGCGCATTTGCCTGTGGAAAATGTGGAAATCCACGACGAGGAGGCGGAGCCATTTGCCGAAAAGGAAGGAAAGGCGGCGGGGGCGCTGGCGATTACCGCGCCCGTGGACGGAGGCATTTGCCGAATTCGCCTGGTCGCGCTTTCGAAGGGTGTGATCTCGGTGGCCTATGACGGGAGCCTGTCTGGCCAGGCCGTTTCAGAAAACGCGCTGCAGAGATTTTACGCCAAAAAGAGCGGGAAAAACTGGAAATTCGTCAATACCCTCAATGGAAAGGTGCTCGCCGTGACCCTACCGGATGAGCACGGCGCACGGGCGGTGCAGCTTTTGGAGACGACGGGTGACACCCGCGAGCTTTGGCGGCTGACCAAGACGGACCAGGGTTATGTTCTCAAATCCGTCGCGGACGGCCGCATCCTGACCATGGGCCTTGCGGCAAATGGCCGTCCCGTCGTTCTTGCTAAAAATAAGAACAACGCCCGACAGTACTGGACATTGGAGAACTGCTGTGAAAATATGGCAAATGCGAACATCACCATCGAGAAAAGTGCCGCGAGGGGGCATTTGCCGATAATCGAAGTGAAGCTTGGGAAGGTCCTTCTGCAATCGGGGAAGGATTATACCGTGCGTGTGGAAACCGAGGGCACGGCGATTGTCGAAGGCTGCGGGAACTTTGCGGGGACGGCGACGGCGACCTACACGGTCGTGGACGCGGCTACCTATGTGGAAAATGGCTGGTACCGCCTCGTGCCGAAAAATTCCCCGAACCTTGTGATCGGCGCTCATGACGGGGGGATGATCAACGGGACGGAGCTCATTCCCGCCCAGTACATGCGGCTCGAACATCAGATTTTCCATATCCGGAAATGTGAAAACGGGAAGGTTATCCTGGTCAACGGCGGATCGGAGAAGGTCGCCGCATTTGACGGGACGCAAAAGGGTGCCGCGCTTCGGCTGTATACCCAGGGCAAGGCCGGGAGCGAGTATCAGATGACGGCCCGTGCAAATGGAACCTACGTCTTTAAAAATGCCAGCGGCCGTTATCTCAAGGTACTGGATGGCAAGGCCGTGGCCGGCAACAAAAAGGTGTCCACCGGGGCAGAATTTTATCTTGTGAATGCGACTAATGTCCCGGATATCGCCTTTAGCAAGACATTCTACCTTCGCACACTTTCTCGTATTCGTCTGGTTGCCGGGATCAGCAAGTCTTCCACGGCAAATGGCGCCAAGGCGCTTCTGACGAACTATGCGGATGCCGTGGCCCAGCGCTTTACCTTCCTATATAGCAGCGACGGGTACTATCGGATTGTGAATGAAAAAAGCCGAAAAGTTCTCACAGCCATGTCCGACGGTTCCGTACAGCAGGGAACGTGGCAGGCGGCCAACACGCAGCGATGGCGGCCGGTGGCCTCGCAGGGAGGCTACTATCTTATCAATGCGGACGGGCTTGTCCTGACCGTTGTCGGAGATTATGTAAAAAAGGGGAGGCAGCTTGGGACGGCAGCCAAGAGCGAGAACCAGAACCAGATTTTCCTTCTCCTCGAACGCGGGAGTGCGGAAGCGAAGCTGAAGCTTGTGAAAAAACCGCTGACCATCTACAACGGCGTCGACTACGCGGCTGTCTACAATTACGACGACTACATGGATCGTTACACAAATCTGGCAACCATCTTCGGAACGGACTGTGAGGGCGCGCTGCGCTACTTTGTCGAGCAGGGCATGGCCGACGGCCAGCACGGGTCGAACGAATTTGATGTCTGGTGCTACCGTCGCGTGAATCACTCCGTCCGGAAACAGCTGCTTGCGGATATTCCGGCCTACTATTTGCATTATATTAAGGAAGGAAAGGCACTCGGGCTTCGAGCAACGGGAAATTACCAGACCACGCAGGCGACAACCTATAACGACCTTGCCTGGAAGGCTTACAATGAGTGGGGCGAGTTCAGTAACCGTCCCTACGGCCAGCAAATGAGCGAGATTCTTTCCCGCTGTGCCCAGGTGGAGTACGAGGCCTACGGTTTCCCAAAGTCGATCGTCATTGCGATGGCTATTAAGGAGTGCGGCTTCCTTACGTTCAACGGCGGTCTTCCGCCCGTCTCCAACAACGTCCTCACGATGAACGTCTCGATGTGGAATGGACTTTGGAAAAGCTCCTGGCTCGGCTCCTATGTCTCCGTGAAGGTCCCGCAGTATGACTCCGCCCTCGGCCAGATCGTCTACGGCTACGAGCCCGTCCGCTGTTACGAGGACATCGAAGCCTGCATGGACGACTTTGCAAATTTCAAAACCTCCATGCTCGGTCCTATCCCGTCAGGCATGACGATTGACCAGATCATCGACACATATCTCGAAGGCTACGCCACGAGCCCCGGCTACAAGAACTCCATCAAGGCCATCATCAAATTACACCAGCTAAGAAGATTTGACTGATCGAACGTGCCACGCCCCTTGGCTCCCCCTCAGGGGGAGCCAAGGAATAGGCCGAACAAATGACCGTCGCTCCTCTTGCCTCTCCCTCAAGGGGGAGGTGTCACGGCGAAGCCGTGACGGAGAGGGGAAAAATGAGAGGTGCTCAGAATGATAACGGGCCACAGTTCTCTTGAAACTGTGGCCCGTTTTAAATGATTTGAAAATACAGCAAAAAAAGGACGAGCCTATGCTCGTCCTGTAAGCGGATAATGGGAATCGAACCCACCTCTCAACCTTGGGAAGGTCGTATTCTACCGATGAACTATATCCGCAAATATTCTTTTTCAAGAACAAAAAAGATTATACCACACGAGAAATCATTTGTAAATAACGAAAATTGCAGAAAATCAGATTTTTGGTGGTTGACATGAAAAAATAAATTTAGTATAATAGCAAAGCACGAAGGGAAAGCTCCTATGGAGCAACTTCCACTCGTACAGGTTACAACCTTGACACGGCGGATGATCGGGCATGGAGAAGTACTCAAGTGGCCGAAGAGGCGCCCCTGCTAAGGGTGTAGGTCGTGAATAACGGCGCGGGGGTTCAAATCC
>CADCQU010000044.1 GCA_902803635.1 uncultured Lachnospiraceae bacterium
CCCGCGACCGCGACGAACCCGGCCCTTAAATGGAGCACCAGCAGCACGAAGCTTGCGACGGTGACCCAGAAGGGTGTCGTGACGATCAAGGCCAATACGGCCGGCAAGAAGGTTGCCATTTACGCCGAGACCACGGACGGTACCGCAATCAAGGCGAAGTACATCATCGAGATTGGGAAGACGCCTGTCACGACCGTGAAGCTCACCGGCGTTTCCCAGAAGATTGCCCTTGGCGCGAAATTTACGCTGAGCGCGGCCATCGCCCCGTCGGGTGCCTTCAACAAGACCCTCAAGTGGACCACCAGCAACAAGAACCTTGCGACGGTGACCCAGAAGGGCGTTGTGACGGTAACGACGAATGCAAAGGCCGCCGGTAAGAAGGTGAAGATTACCGCCTCCGCCACGGACGGCTCCGGCGTTGTCGGAACCTTCACGTTCCAGATTATGAAGGGCGCTGTGAAGTCCATCACCATCACGGGAGCGAAGACCAAGCTCGCCGCCGGGAAGTCGATGCAGCTCAAGGCGACGCCGAAGGCCACCGCCGGAGCGAACACGGCCCTTAAGTGGACGAGCAGCAACACGAAGTACGCGACCGTCACCGCGAACGGAGTGGTCAAGGCCCTCAAGGCCGGCAAAGGCAAGAAGGTGACCATCACCGCCACCGCCACCGACGGCACCGGCGTGAAGAAGGCCATCACCTTCACAGTCGCCTGACCCTCATTTGGAGACAACTCGCGCCGCTCCACTTGCCTCCCCTAAAGGGGGAGCCAAGTGGCAAGCTAACAAAGCCGCGCCGCTCCTCTTGCCTCCCCCTCAAGGGGGAGGTGTCACGGCGAAGCCGTGACGGAGAGGGGCCGCAGCAGTAGTGGGGAGTTGTACCCTATTTGGGATCGATGAAAAATGTGAATTCGAAAAAATTCCGCCTCTCCTCTTGCCTCCCCCTCAAGGGGGAGGTGGCACGGCGAAGCCGTGACGGAGAGGGGCCGCCGCAGTAGTGGGAAGTAGTACCCCCATTTGGGGACAGGTGAAAGAGTAACTTCGGGACAGGTTAATTGTTGCACTTTCTGACAATTCAGAAGGCTGCACAGTTACCCTGTCCCTCTGTGGATATAACGTGGAGGAGACAACATGGAAGCTAATATGCAGGCAAAAGAAGTCCTAAAGAAAGTCTTCGGCTACGACTCCTACAAGAAAGGCCAGGAGTCGCTCATCAACGGAATCCTGGCCGGCCGGGACGTGCTCGGCATCATGCCCACCGGCGCGGGCAAGTCCATTTGCTACCAGGTCCCCGCCCTCGTGCTTCCGGGCCTCACCCTCGTCATCTCCCCGCTCATTTCCCTCATGCAGGACCAGGTGAAGGCCCTCAACGAGGCGGGCGTCCACGCCGGATACATCAACTCCTCGCTGACCGAGGGACAGGTACGGAAAGTATACAACCTCGCCCGTCTCGGAACCTTCAAAATCATTTACGTCGCCCCCGAGCGGCTGGAAAATGCCGAGTTTCTGGAATTTGCCGCGCAGGCGGACATTTCCATGGTCACCGTGGACGAGGCGCACTGCATTTCCCAGTGGGGCCAGGACTTCCGGCCGAGCTATTTGAAAATCATCGATTTCATCAGCGGCCTGCCGAAAAGGCCCATCGTCAGCGCCTTCACCGCCACCGCCACGGAGGAGGTCAAGGAGGACATCATTTGCGTCCTCCAGCTGCGCGACCCCGAGGTCGTCGTCACGGGCTTCGATCGCGAGAACCTCTATTTTTCCGTGGAAACCATCCGCAACAAGGACGACTTCGTGGCATCGTACATCCAGAAGCACCCAAACGAGAGCGGAATCATCTACTGCGCGACCCGGAAGAACGTGGATTTCCTCCACCTTTTCTTAACGGCAAATGGCGTCCCCGCGGCGCGTTACCATGCGGGCATGACAAATGAAGACCGGAAGGCCTCGCAGGACGATTTTATCTTCGACCGTCTCCCCATCATCGTCGCGACAAATGCCTTCGGCATGGGCATTGACAAGTCAAATGTCCGCTTCGTGCTCCACTACAACATGCCCCAGAGCATGGAAAATTACTACCAGGAGGCCGGCCGCGCGGGCCGCGACGGCGGTCCGGCCGCCTGCATCCTGCTCTTCTCCGCCCAAGATGTCATGATTGCGAAGTATCTCCTCGACCACAAGGATTTTTCGGAGGTGTCGGAGGAGGACGCGGAGCTCATCCGGCAGCGCGACCAGCGGCGGCTCCACGTGATGGAGGGCTACTGCCGGACGACCGGGTGCCTGAGGAACTACATC